>CAMZEW010000021.1:0-19076 GCA_947305875.1 uncultured Lachnoclostridium sp. | reverse complement strand
GAACCCGGTAAACCGTGGGGTTTTTCTCATGATTCGTTCCCTCATTCAAATGATACGTGATATCATAAGAAATCGGAATAACATCGGTAAGATTATAGCGATGCTCATTCGTTCCGTCTACAAGGAAGCTCCAAGGCAATATTTCCTGATTGTTAGTAAGAACATAGTCTCCGTCAGTGAAGAATACCCCGCCTTCACTTTCCGGAATCTGTACTGCGACCATGCGTCTTGCCTTCGCTGTTACAGGAATCTGCAGTCCGGTAATCTCCCCGGACGCCATTCTTCCGACCGTAAATCGAACGACGCCGTTCAGTGACTGCGGTATATCTTCCTGTTCCCAAAGATCTGTGTTATCTATTGTGGTCAACCCGGCACTTCCGGATACAACTTTACAATTTACCGGGTCAACAAATCCGTCGCAGACTGCAATAATCGTGGCGGTAGAAGCACAGTTTAGCAGGCTTGGCTGAACAATCTGAAGCGGGTCGGTATAATCAATAGAATCATCCCTCCCATTTTTCACTCTCCAGCTTCCACCGATTGCAGCTGCATGGTTTTCCGATACCGCTGTCACTTTGGCATTATCCAGGATGTTAATTCCCTTGTTTCCATTCGATGAATTAAAAAATCTTCCGCTACCAATAGCGGCACCCCCGCCTTGATTATTTCTGTGGTCATCCGGCGAGAAGGCGACTACCTTGGCATTTCCTCTGATTGTAATATCTATCGGAATACAATTCGAATTATACTTATCTATATTACCCGGTCCTCTTCCGGATCCGATTCCCGCTCCGCCGCAGCTTCCGATTGCGATAACATCTGCTCCGCCCTCAATAATAATCTGCCCGGACGCCGCTCCGTAGCCTCCGCCGATTCCCGCTCCGAAACCATTATCTTCTATCATCTCCGAGAGGCTGTCCGAGTCATAAAAATCCAGGTCTTCAAAGGAATAACCGTCTTTGAATTTTACAGCGGCGGCACGAACGACTCCGCCACGGATATGTATGGATCCGCCGGTAAAATCCCCCACTTGTACTCCCGGCGTCGTCGTACCGCTTGTGCTATAACCGGATCCGATTCCCGCGCCACTATTCCCGGCAAGTGCAGTTATCATTCCTCCATATATATTTATCTCGTTGCCGGAAGCACTTCTGCCGGCCCCGATTCCTGCGCTATCTATTCCTCCCTGTGCAACAATTCGGCCGCCGTATATATTTATAACTCCGGGGGTTCCCTGATTATACGGCGAAACATGCGTGCCGGTCCCCACTCCCCCGATTCCTGCGCCGAACCGCCCACCGGTAACCGTCAGACTTCCGCCTTCTTCAGCATAGATATTCAGGGTCGCTCCGTATTTCACATAGATACCGGCAGAGTTCTTGTCTGCTTTCGCCGTAAGCGTATTCTCCCCCGACAGAACGATGTTCACCGTGCAGTCCGGCTCAATCGTAATCGGAGAAGGGGCTGTAACCGTCCCCTCAATCGTTACACCATCAAGCTTAATCGTCTTGCTTTCTGAAATGATGATTGGTTCCGTATCAACAACCGTATACGTCTCATCCGGTTCGGGAATTTCCCATTCGGCCGCTTCACAGTTACGTGATTCACCGAATACAGACATGCCAGACATAACCAGAATCAGACTCAGTACAGCGATAACTATCCTTTTCCCCTTCATAAGCGTTCCCTCTCCATCAGTTTGTTCCCTACTCCGCTACGGCATTGTCAAGGATGACCTTGAGCGCAAGGTCGAAGAGCATGCTGCGGCGGATCTTCTCGACCGTGTAATCGCTCTCGAATTTGGCGCGGTCTTCGTACTCGTAGCGCTCCATGTATTCGCTGATCATCGAGTTGTACATCTCATCCGTCAGCGTGATGTTTTCTTTGGAGATTATCTCGTTCAGAACGAGCTCCTCCTTCATCGTCTTCTCGGAAATTGCTTTCAGTTCCGCATAGAATTCATCCGAGCTCTTGCCGGTCGCGCTGATTAACGTGTCGATGCTGATTCCCTTCGAGGAAGCAAGTGCTGCGTAATAGTTTACCAGCGTGGTATAGTATTCGTTCAGTTTCTTCTCATCGAGAGTGTCGAATTTGGTCGATGCAACCACCTGCTGAAGCAGCTCTTCCTTCAGGGTCGACTTGAAGTTATCCTGCTTCTTCTTGAGAAGATACTCGCGCGTATAATCCCGGTATTCCTGCAGCGTCTTGAACATGCCCTCGGTGTAATCCTCCACCATCTCGTCGGTTGCCGGAGGAACCACTGCCTTTTCAATGGCATTAATAGTTACCGTGAACTTCACGTTCTTTCCAGCAAGGTCCTCATAGTACTGCTCGGGAAATGTGAGGTTCAATACGACAGCCTGGCCGGGCTTCTTCCCGATCAGCCCTTCTTCGAAGCCTGCAATGAAACGGCCGGAACCGATCTCAAGATGCGTGCCTGCGGCGGTACCGCCCTGGAACGGCTCGGTCTGGCCTTCAAGAATGCCCTGATAATCGATGTTTACAATATCGCCGCTCTTTACTTCCGTGTTCTCACGGTCCTTCAGGGTTTCGTAAGTAAGGTACTGATTCTGCAGCACCAGCACATAATTCTCTATTTCTTCGTCCGTTACCTCGAACGTCTGCGCCGTATACTTCAGCCCCTTGTACTGCCCGAGGGCGAACTTGCTTTTCTTGCCGCATCCTGTGAGGCAGGCTGCCGCAAGGCAGACGCTCAAAATCATAAACAGTATCTTCTTCATTGTTTCCGCGGGATGAGTTCGCATCCCTTTCCTTTCTCTTTTTGTGATATCCGCTTTTTAAGCATTTTCTGAATCCGATATATCGACTCGACCTTTAAGCCGAGATATTCAAGATAATGGATTGTCGCCGCGGTAACCAGTTCCGCGCCTTTGATGCCGTCCCTAAGAGCCGTCTCCCGGATTACCGGAAGCGGCGGTGTCGGAATATGGTCCCGGAACGGTTCGGTGAAATCGGCTATAAATACCGCCGTTTCAATCGGGTGCGCGCACATGTCTTCCGAGCCGTTGACGTGGTTGCCGATTGCGCGAAGCATCTCGGGATCCCGGATTTTATACTTTTCTCTTGCAAGAATCCTCCCTGCCGGTCCGTGCTGAATGCCCGGATTCTGCAGAAGCTCCTCGCTCAGTTTCACACGATGCTTCTTAAGGTACGAAAGCGTTGCCTCGTCACCCATACATTTTGCGCAGTCATGTAAGAGTCCCGCCAGAAGCGTCTTCCGGACAATGCTTTTCGCCTCTGCCTCGCCGCTGCGGCCCGCATTCTCAAGCCATTCCGCCATCAGTTCTGCCGACCAGAAGGCGACGCCTTTCGAATGATACAGCCGGTACGGATTAACCGTCGGCGCAAGTTTCGCGGAAAGCGCCTCATACCGTGCTGTCGCCTCCCGTCTGATTGCAGTCGGCTCGCAGCCGTACAGCCCGAATCGGTGTATGTAAGTATCGGTTCTCTTCGGGAGCCCCGGGTGCGGCTCCTTCATCGACTTTATATTCTCCCGGATTTCCGTCGACGAAATATCGTAAAATGCCACGTTCATCGCCCGGAACACTCCGCCGAACTGCCTGTTCCGTTCTGCTAAAAGTTTCTTAAAGTGCTCTCCGTCATTGCTTCTTACCGCAACGAGAATCGTCGCAAGCGAAGCAATCGTCTCCGGCTCATGCCAGGTGACAAATCCGTCAAGCGAATCCTCGCCGATGATGTAATAAAGCTCATCGTCCGGATGCCGTTCATGTAAAAGCGTCAGCGTGTCGGACGTATACGAAACGCCCTCCCGCTCAAACTCCGTCAGGTCCAGTTCAATCCCTTCCCCGATCGGCAGCCCGAGTGCTATCATCATAAGCCGGTGCACATCCTCGGTGATGCCTTTCCCCTGCTTATGCGGCGGAATTCTTGCCGGCATAATCCGGACCATATCGAGCCCGAACTGCTTCTTCGCCGCCCGCGCTATCGCGATATGTCCGTTATGTATCGGGTCAAATGTTCCTCCGTAAATTCCGACCTTCATGACTCCTCCCGCCCGATTCACCTAAATACTGCACCATTATAGCACATGTGTCCGGATTTTTCTACTATAATAAAAACCGCGATTTCATTTGACAAATCGATTTCCGCATATATAATGGTGATGTTTGAATGAATTGTAAGAAGACCTTATAAGGAATCCGATATGAGTGAACCATTGAAAGAAAACAAGATGGGCGTCATGCCCGTTAATAAACTGTTAGTCTCCATGGCCGTCCCGATGATTCTCTCGATGCTGATGCAGGCAATGTACAACATCGTGGACAGCATCTTCGTGGGAAGATATGACCAGAACGCACTCTCGGCCGTCACGATGGCATTTCCCGCGCAGTCGCTGATGATTGCGCTTGCTGCAGGAACCGGCGTCGGAGTGAATTCCCTGCTTTCCTACAGCCTCGGACGCAAGGACACGGAGTCCGCCAACAAGGCCGCAACGCACGGCATCTTCCTCGCTTTTTGTGCCGCAATACTGTTCCTTGTCCTCGGCCTGTTCCTGTCGGAGCCGTTCTACCGCTGGCAGATTTCCGCTAAGGAATGGGGCGAAAATCCGGATGCCTGCCGCGCGATTATCGCGTACGGCAGGGATTATCTCGGCGTCGTCACCATGTTCAGCCTCGGCATCTATATGCAGGTAACCCTTGAACGACTGCTGCAGTCCACCGGCAAGACGTTTTATGCTATGATCACGCAGACGACCGGCGCGATTATCAATATCATTCTCGATTATATCTTCGTATTCGGTAAGTGCGGCCTTCCCGCAATGGGTGCGAAAGGCGCCGCGATTGCGACCGTCGCCGGGCAATGGATTGCGATGTCCATGGCATTTGCGCTAAATGTGAAGAAAAACCGCGAGATCAGCCTCTCGTTCCGGGGTTTCCGCGTAGACTGGACGGTCGTGAAGACCATCTATCGCGTCGGCTTCCCGAGCATCATCATGCAGGCGATTTCGTCGGTTGTAACGTTCTCTCTGAATAAGCTTCTGAACGGCTTTTCGCAGGTCGCGGTCAACGCGTTCGGAATCTATTTCAAGCTGCAGAGCTTCATCTTCATGCCCGTGTTCGGCCTGAACAACGGCATGGTGCCGATTATTGCATATAACTTCGGCGCGCGCCATAAGAAGCGCATCTTCGACACGATGAAACTGAGTTACCTGATTGCCGGCTGCATTATGGCCGTCGGAACGATTATCTTTATGGTGTTCCCGAAACCTCTTCTTTCGATGTTCTGTAAACCCGAAGCACTTGATGAACTGGCCCGTTACGGCGTGCCCTGCCTGCGGCTCATCAGCCTGCATTTCGTTGTGGCGGCGTTCTCAATCATTACGATTTCGGTGTTCCAGGCGCTCGGAAACGGCTTCTACAGCATGATTGTTTCAATCTGCCGGCAGCTCGTGATTCTGCTTCCGGTCGCGCTCTTCATGGGGCTGGTTCTCAAAAACATCGACCTCGTGTGGCTCAGTTATCCGATTGCGGAAATTGCTTCCGCATCGATGTGCGCGTTCTTCCTGTATAAAATCTATCGCGGAAATCTGAAGGATCTGCCGGAATAAGGCATCAAAAAAGGGACCATGCGGTCCCTTTTTTATTGGTTTTGAAACTATTATCAGAACTTGTCAACGACATCCGCTGCTTCCGCGGCAACTTCCGTTGCTGCCTCTGCAGTCTCCGTTACCGCCTCGGCGGTTTCCGTTACTGCCTGCTCCGCGATTCCGCCGGCCTCGGCAAACGTATTCTGTACAGCCTCAGCGGTTTCTTCCGCAGCGCTTACTGCCTCTGCTACGGGCTCATCGGCATATTTCGAAAGGATATCGGCAACCGAATTCTCAGCGTCGGCAACAGCATCCGCAGCGGTTTCCGTCGTCTCAGAAACAGCATCCGCAACGGCCTCCGCCGTCTCGGAAGCAGCTTCCGCAACAGGCTCCGCTGCCGTCTCGACCGTCTGTGCGGCAGCTTCCGTTACGGGTTCAATCACAGGCTCAACAGGTGTCTCGGAAACCGGCTGAACAAACGGCTCAGCGGCAACCGGCTGGATAACAGGCTGCGCAACAGGTGCCGGAACGGGCTGCTGCATAACCGGAGCGTTCGTAACCGGCTGAACCGGTACGAATGCGGGTGCAACGGCAGGCTGTACAGGCATCGGTGCGGGCCGGTTCGCATACTTCACTTTACGTACTTCTTCGACCTTGCTGTCTGCCCAGCAACGGATCAGAAGAACCGGCATAAACATAAGCAGGTACTTCGTCGGGTCATTGAAGTTTCCGACACCGAACGAGCTCAGGCGTGCATTCCATTTGCTTACATCCCAGTCTTCCAAGAAGATTCCGAGGATATCCGTCGCCGTAATCAGCAGAAGATTCAGAATTGCAAATGCAAGCACAACGATGGACATTACCGATACCGCTTCGGCTGCACAGAGAAGCTGGATCGCCATAATCAGCATAAACAGAAGCAGCAGTGCAATAATCACACAACCGTATATGAACGCAAATACGGTCTGGTCCTCCCAGTTTTCCTTTTCCCATACGCCTTTCTTACTTGCCCAAAGGTAGGTTTTGAAGGCGAATGCGCCGACATTCAGGAGTACCCCGAGGAAGAACAGAACACGGTTGTTCAAAAGGAATGCGAGCATCAAAAACAGGAGAACGGCTATAATCGCCAGATCCAGTATTTCGGCATTCCGGGCAGGCTTATAATCAAAGACTTCCGAATAATACTTCCCGATGGATACCTCATACCGTTTCAGTACGAAAACAACATTCATCACATACGTATATACGGTTGATGCGAAAAGCACGATAAACCACATACCGAGTGCAAACGAATACTTCTTACTCTTATCTGTCATGGGAAAACCTCCTTTGATAGAATACTTTAATAAAATTCTATCATTTGCCGCATGGAATGTCAATGCAAACGTAAAGAGGAATTACCTGTAAAGCGCCGAGTCGTCTATGGTTTCCACCGAAGCAAACCCGGTGGAACTCATAACGAAGCGGAGTTCGTCCGAAACATCTTTTAAAAACTTCACAACGCCGGGCGTTCCGTCCTTCTCGAGAGAAGGAAGCATGGACCTTCCGACCGCTGCCGCGTCGGCTCCGAGTGCAAGCGCTTTATATACATCCGCGCCGGAAGCGATGCCGCAGTCAACGAAGATCTGAACGCCGCTTCCTTTAAGCGCTTTTTTAATCTCCGGGAGAATCATAAGCGGCGGAACCGCGTAAGGAAGCCGTCCGTGGTGATGGCTCACGAGGATGGCTTTGACGCCGATTTCGGCACATTTGACGGCGTCCGAAACACTCAGCACGCCCTTCACAACGAAAGGCAGCTTCGTCGATTCCACATACGAACGGAGCATTTCGGTCGTCTGCGCCGCCATTTCCTCACCTACGACGATGTCGTAGCCCGTCGTCCCGAAGATATGGTCGATATCCATACCGATTCCGAATGCGCCGGCCTCTTCCGCGAAGCGGAACTGGTCCCGGACCTTCCGGTTGTCCGCATACGGTTTCACGATGCGGATTGTTTTGGCACCGGTTTCGACGATTTTCTGAAACCGGTCGTTCTCCATCATGCCTACGAAATTGAGGATGTTGCACTGTTTCGCCGCGAGCGAGTATTCCGTAAGCCCGTCCGTCTCGCGTCCGCCGAAGCACGACAGATGCGAAAAAGCAGGCGTCATCACCGGGCTGTCAAAGTTCTCTCCGAGAAGCACGGCTTTCACATCCGCCTTCACCGAGTCAATCAGTCTCTCCTTGATGAGAATCGAGTCCATGTAACGCGCCGTAATCTCATTGGCGTCCGATAATCTTGTATAAGCCATCGCACTCTCCTTTCAGGTAATTCAAGTATCGTATGTATTGTTCATCCGTGTTCAGATGCTCGAGAATCACCGGCATGTCGGGATCCGTCTCGTTCAGTTTCTCCGCGTAGTGCCGAAGCGGGAACTCGCCGTCTCCGGGGCCGCATTCTTCGAGCCGGAGCGTATAGCTTTCACTAAGATGCACATCCTTTATGTGACAGCTCTTAGTTCGTGTTCCGAGCAGGTCGATGCACTCCTCGATAAACACATCGGCATGAAAATACCGCTCGGCGGAGTTAATCATGTTGATTATGTCGAGATGGACCGCAAACCGGTCGCGGTCAACCGCCTCAAGAAGCCTGAGATACTCGCGCGGTCCGGTCGGAATCATCCAGGGCATCGGCTCAAGCGTAAAGTACGTGTTCTTCACATCCGCGCGGTCGATGATCTCCCTTACCATCCTGACGGTCGCGTCGAAAGCTTCTTTCGTGAAGTTATCGCGATAGCCGCCGTCCCATCTCGGTCCGAACGCGCCGGCCACATTGACCGCGCAGCGCGCACCGAGCATGTCTGCAAGCCGAAGCTGGTTCACGCAGTAATCCATGTTGGCCGCCCGTTCCGCCGGATCGGAAGCCATCGCGTTCCGCCAGATTCCGACTTCCGCAATGGTTAGGCCCGCCTTGTCCGCAGCCGCTTTATAGGCGGCAATCTTATGCTCCTCGTCGTTACACGACAGCGGAAACACCACCGCCGTACACCCGAGTTTTACCTGGTTATCCGCCCATTCTTCAGGCGTTTTATGCTTTAAGGGTGAAGAAGTCCCGAGTCTCACAGCCGCACCTCCTTACACGGAATTGCTTATTTGATTCATTATAGCATGAGAATATAATCCTGAAAATAGAATATCTTAAGACAAATACGACGCAACTCATACCGTCAGTATGAGAAGAATTCTTCTTTTGGTATTGATAGTCTATTCCATTTTGCGCAATTATCCTGTATGATAGAGAAAAGCGATGTACGGAGGACGATATGGAACTGAAACTTGCCGAGAATATAAGAAGCTTCCGAAAAGAGAGAAAACTGACGCAGGAGCAGCTTGCCGAGGTGCTGGGCGTCACGACGGGGGCCGTATACAAATGGGAATCGGGGCTTTCCATCCCGGAGATCAATCTTCTCGTCGACATGGCGGATTTCTTTGACACGTCCGTCGATGTGCTGCTCGGGTACCGGGTACGGGACAACCGGCTTTCGGCTATTGCCGGCCGCATGTGCGAGTACGGGAGGGTTCTGAACCCGGAGGCGCTCAGCGAGGCGGAGAAGCTGTTGAAGAAATATCCGAATTCCTTCGAGGCCGTGTATTCCGCCGCGAGCGCGTTTCTGATCTTCGGTCTCGAGAAGAAGGACCGCGGACTCTTAAAGCGGGCGCTTTCGCTGTTTGAGCAGTCGCGACTTCTGATTGACCAGAATACCGACCCCGCCGTCAGCGAACAGACGCTGTACGGCAACATGGCGTCCGTTTACCTGGCGCTCGAGGAACGGGACAAAGCGATTGAACTTATGAAGGCGCACAACGCAAACGGCACCTACAACGATTCGATCGGCATTACGCTGTCCATATTCGACCGGCGTTTTGAGGAAGCCGAGCCGTTCCTGACCGGGGCATTTCTCCGGGGCGTCGACCTCGTGTTCAATTCGATTGCGGGGCTCGTGTTCCTTTCTCTGTCCCGGAACAGGCCGGACGACGCCAAAGACATGGCGGACGCGGGAATTCAGTTACTGAAGAGCATCCGGAAAGGGGAATCGGATTTTACGGAGAAGATCTATGCAGAACTGCTTACGCTCCGGGCCTTCGCGGAATTCCGCTCAGGGCAGAAAGAAGCCGCCCTCGTAAGCCTGCAGGAGGCAGGGGCGGCTGCAAGACGGTTTGATGCCGATCCGGATTACGGTCTCGAAGACATCCGCTTCGTCACCGTCTCGAAAGAGACAAGCGTGCACGATCTTCTCGGCGCGACTGCGTCGGAGAGCATCGGGACGCTGCTTCGTTGCCTGGGCGATTCGAATCTGTCGGCAATGTGGGGAGAGATTTCCATAGATAAAACTTAACGGAGCGTCTTCAGATACTCCTTATGCCCCTCGGAAACACGGAAGCTTTCGATTGCCTTCTGAATTGCCTTTTTGTGCGTCCACGGGTCGAGCTTTTTCTGTTCGAAATACACGATGCTCGCGTCATACTGCTTGGCGAGCGCCGTCGCAAAATACCACGCGACCATCATCTTAAGGTAATAGTCATCGCCCTGCTTCTCCGCTACCCAGCCGAGGTATTCCTTTTTGAAATCCCCGCCGAGGAATTCGTTCATCAGCATGCGCATCCCGAAACGGGACGTGTACACATGGTCCGACGCGATCCATTTGCAGATGTACGGAAGCAGCCGGTCGTGATGCTTCGTGAATACCTTCGGGCTCGACTGGTCGCACACCGGCCAGCAGTCGACGTACGGCAGGAAACGCTCCACCGCCTCCACGCAGGCGTCGAAATCCTTAATCCCCGCAAGCAGAAAGAAATGCACGAGGTTTTCTTCGTAATAGGCGTGCGGAAGCGTCCGAAGGAACTCCTCCGCTTCGGGCGTCCCGGCCACTGCCTTCGCGATGGCTCGCATCTGCGGGGTCTTCACGCCGAGAATCGTTTCCTTCGGAATGTTCGGCACGAGCTTGCTCTGAAACTCCCGGTATTTTTCATCCTGATACTGCACAAGGCGGTCATAAATCATAGGTTTCCTCATTTCTTTGCGGTTGGTTTTCCCGATCGGCTTCACATTTGCCGTTTCTCACCGCTTCCCGATCAGCTTGATGATTTCCTTCTCCGGCGCATCCGGGTACAGGCTCTTCACGTGCTCAACGATGCGCTCCCACGATTTCTCCGGCTTCTCCGAATAGGCGGCGGTCACGCGTTCGTAGCCCCACATGGCCTCCGGCGTGAGCGGAATCGAAACCGTCATTCCGTACTCGTCGCCCTGCCTGTTCCGGCGCCTCGTAAAGTCCGAAATCACCAGATACGTCTGCATCTGCAGCCCGGTCATGATGCCCGGATAATTCTTCTCGCCGTTCTTTCCGCCGAACCCGGCCTTCTTCTTAAGCTCCGTCGAAAGGATTTTTTCCTCGCGGTAAATGATATCGCCGTTCTTATCCTCCCCGAGATAGAAATCCATGATCTTCTTCTCGCGGCGGTTTGCAAGACCGTCCTCCCACCGCGCGTCGAAATCGTAGCCGCTGCGGCGGTAATTCACGAAATACGGAAGCCATTCAAGGCTGATGAAGCCGGCCTTGTTATCGAAGAATTTGCCGTAGGCGAGCTCGCGCTCCGCGGCAATGATCTCTCGCCACTCCCACGGATCTTCCTCACGGTTTCCCGACCACCAGCCCCGAACCGAAGTATGCTCCTCCGCGGAGAATCCTTTTACCCCGTTTCCGAATAACGGCAGAAAACCGACTTTCTTTACAAAGTCGGTAAGTTCCTGCTTCGAGCGAATCCTCTTCGGATCGTTCCAGGCGAGGCCGTGCATGACCCATTCGCCGTTCTCAACTGTCATAGTGCTCCTCCAAAAACTCTCCTACCGGTTGCGCCATCCGGTTTGCTATCCCGTTACTCGTCCATCGCAATCAGAACCGCCCGGCAGGGCGCTCCGTCCGAGCCGCCGAGATTCAGCGGCGCAGCATTCAGAAGATAAGCGCCTTCCGGCACATCCGCAAGGCGGATGCCCTCAAGAAGCACGATTTCCGCGCCGAGCATGATCTTATGAACCGCCATCGGCGCATCCTCCGGGCCGACGGTCTGGGATTCGTTGCCGAACAGCTTGATGCCGGCCTTCGCGAATACCTCCGCAGCGCCTTCCGTAACGGTCGCCTTCCCCTTCACGAGGATGCGTTCCGCCGCCCGCTCATCGCAGGACTTCGCCTTAAGAAGCATCTTCTCGGCATCCTCCGCCATGATGTCGCCTTCCGCTTCCGTCATATAGGCGTACCCGACGAACCGCGTAAGACTCACCTGGTCGATGGTCTTCCCGCCGTCTATGAAATGGTACGGCGCGTCCACATGGGTGCCGTTATGGGCGCACATCTGAAACGCCGTCAGGTTGCACACGGCCCCGTCCGCGATGCGAAGCATCACCTGCCGCTCGGGACTCGGGTCGCCCGGATACACACAGCATCCGAACACTTCCTGCGAAATATCGTAAACCTTCACACTCTATCCTCCGAAAACACCTACCAAAACGTCGGCACGTCAAATGTCACGCCGTTCTCCAACAAACAGTCGATAAACTGCTTATAGTACCCCGGAACCATCTCCTCCGTCTCATCGTGCGCGTGCAGCAGCAGAAAATGGTACCCGCCGTCTTCAAGAAGCTTTACGCCGGCCCCCGGCTCCTTTCCGTAGATCCGGTTCCACACATTCTCCACCGTAAATCCGGAGTTCGGGCGGATATTATATTCCGCGAAGTCGAAGGTCCAGAACGTATCGATGTCCTTATCGAGTCCGACCTCCTTCCAGTAGGGGTACGGAATCTTATCGTCTTTAAGCTTACTGAACCCGTTCTCACGGAAGTACTCCTGCAGCTTTTCCTTGTTCGCGCCGCCCTTGTTGCCGTACGGGAACCGGAACGGACGGTATTTCCGCTCCACGCCCGCGTCCCTGTACAGTCTGTCGAGGACGGCCTCGTTCTTCTCAATCTCCGCCTTCGCCTCTTCGAACGTAATCTCCGAAAAAGCCGGATGCGAATAGCTGTGATTGCCGACAATCATTCCGTGCTGCAGCGCATAGATCGCGTTATCGTAATACTTCTTCACATTTTCCCCGACGGCGAACATCAGCGCCGTGATGCCCTTCTCGTTCAGGTAATCGACAATCGCCGGCGTGTTCTTCGACGCAATGTCGTCAATCGTTAAAACCGCATGAATCATGGCAAACCTCAGTCTTCCTTCAAATCTTCCGCGCTCTTCACGAGTTTCGCCGTAAGAATCTCCGCGCCGGTCACGTACGGCTGGAGTTTCTCGCCCGACTTGCCGATTCCGCTTCCGCCCGATGTGGCGAAGACGACAACTTTCTTCCCGCTCCAGTCATACGCCTTGCAGAACGTGTTCACGACGTTCGGCGCGCAGCCGTACCAGATCGGAAATCCGACATAAACCTTCTCATACTCCGCAAATTTTTCGATTGCTCCGGTGACCGGAACCTCTTTCTTTCCGAATTTCTCGCGGTTGCAGCGCGCAAGCGGATTCATCCAGCGAAGGTCCGCCTTCGAGTAAGGCTCCTCCGGCTTAATCTCAAACAAGTCCGCCTGCTTCGCTGCTGCCAATTCCTTTGCAACCTTCGCGGTAGTTCCTTCCGCGCTGAAATATAAAACGAGTGTCTTCATATGCCTTCTCCTTTATCGCCGCCAAACGGCACTTTTGCCTATTATAACATAGCGCAAGCCCCTTGAACAGAGCTTTCTGAGCGGTGTATAAGATGTCACATTTTCCGTATAAAACAACCGCAGCCGGTCCTCTTTCGAGGCGGCTGCGGTCTGTTCAACCGTTCTGTTTCCATTCGTCATTTAGTTTCCGAAATCCCCGAAGGACGGGAGCTGTCCGTCCTGTCCGAAGGGAGGCATCTGGTTTCCGGACCCGTCCTGTCCGAACGAGGGCATCTGGTTTCCGGAGCCTTGCTGTCCGAACGGATTGCCCTGATTTCCGGAACCCTGCTGCTGTGTCTGCTTTCCGGTCTGTGCGGTCTGACGGCGTACCGCCAGTGTGACTTTTATTTCAACGGACGACCCCTGACGGTATACGGTGAGCGTAATTTCGTCGCCTTCGCTGCCCTTAGCGATCTGCTCCTTCAGCTCTTCAACGCTCTTGATATCCGTCCCGTTCACTTTCGTGATGACATCGTTCGCCCGGATTCCGGCTTTGTCTGCCGGGCTTCCTTCTTCGACCTCGGAGACAACCGCTCCGGCGAGGCCGAATGCTTCATAACCGCCGTCCAGCGTGTAAACGGTTACGCCGATGTAGGGCTTTTCAATGTATCCTTTTTCGATAATGCTCTGAAGAATATCCATCACGCTGTCAATCGGAATGGCGAAACCGATGTTCTCAATCGCAGCCGTTGCGGAGCTTCCGCTGCTCGAATACTTGGCGTTAACGATTCCGACCACCTCGCCGTACGTGTTGAACAGCGCGCCGCCGGAATTGCCGGAGTTGATTGCGCAATCCGTCTGAATCAGCGTCATTGCATTATTGCTTACCGTAATTTTCCGGTTCAGCGCGCTGACAACACCTTGTGTGAGGGAAAATGTCAATTCTCCGAGAGGATTCCCGATTGCGATAACGCTGTCACCGACGCGTAACGCATTGGAGCTCCCGAGAACTACCGTCTGCAGGTTCTCCGCATCAATCTTCAGGACCGCCAAATCGTTGCTTTCGTCATATCCGATCAATTCGGCCTGATATGCGGTATCGTCATATAAAGTCACTTTAATCTCCGTCGCATCTTCCACAACATGATAGTTGGTGGCGATGTAGCCGTCCGAAGTAAGAATAAATCCGGATCCGGATGCTGCGGCAGTCGTTCGGAAACCGAAGTAGTTCGTGGTAACCGACGTTGTGATGCCGACCGTGGCGTTCACATTTGCCGCATAAATATCCGCTGCGGACATCTCCGTTCCGGAAGCGTAGGACACGCTCATTACGGATTTATCCCGCTCCGTGCGCACAAGCCCGGGCTCGGACTTCGCGGTTTCCGCGGCAGTTTCCTCCTGCCGGAACCATCCGTCGTATGCTGCAACGCCGCCTGCCCCTGCAAGCCCTCCGAGAAGGGAGCAGCAGAGCGCGAGCGCCGCAATCCGCATTCCTTTCTTCCGCCGCGGTTTCTCCTCCGCGGGCTTAATCTCTCTCATCTCCACGGAATTCGTAACTTCCGTAATTTCTGTATTCATTAAGGTATTCTCTGACATTGCTGTCATCTCCTTTGCTTTTGATTTGCCCTCATTGTAAGCACGTTGCCTAAAGCGAACCTTAAGCACATAATTTCTTCACATTTGGCGCACAAAAAAGGAGACCTCTTTCGAAGTCCCCTTCTGATAATTCTGTCTTCTACGCCGGAAAGCTTGCCGTTACGACAAATCCCACGCCGTCCGGCGAACTTGCCCGGATATTCCCGCCGTGGTCCTCGACAATTGCCTGTGCCATCGAAAGGCCGATGCCGTGACCGCCGGTCTCGGAATTGCGGGAACTGTCCATCCGGTAGAACCGCTCAAACACATGCTTCAGGTCTTCCTGCCGGATCGGTACGACGGACTGATTCCGGACGGAAAGCTGAAGGTGACGCCCCTGCTTTTCAAGCGTCAGGGAAACCGTGCTTTCCTCGGGCGAATACTTGATTGCATTGTCAAGAAGAATCGACACAAGCCGCGAGACGGCTTTGTCATTTCCCTTCATGGAAAGAAGCGGCTGTATCGTGCAGTCAAGTTCCTTCTTCTGCGACTGCGCAAGTGTCCGGAAAGGAAGCGCCGTATCCGAGACGACCTCGGAAACCGGGAATTCGACCATCGGAAGCGTGCCCTGCGACTCCTCTATCTTCGCGAGATAGACGAGATCGTTCGTTAATCCGCTGAGCCGTTCGGACTGCTGGCGGATATCCTCTAGGCTTTCGTTCTCCTCGCCGAGGTCCATCTGCAGAAGATCGACGTTGGCCCGGATAATCGTAAGCGGCGTCTTAATCTCATGCCCGGCATCGGTAATGAATCGCTTCTGCCGGTCGTAACTTTCTGCCACGGGACGGACGAACCGGCCCGCCACGAAGCAGATTACCAAAGCCGTAACCACATACCCCGCAAGCGCCATCAGAACGCTGAATATCACGAAATTCCAAAACAGGTCGAGCTTGCGCCCGCAATCGAGAAATGTGATACGCGTAAACTCGCCTTCCTTGAAGCTCGTATAGCGGAACTCGTCGACGAAACCGCTCCCGTCGCCGCCCTCAAGAACCTCGTTCGCGTATCGGATGGCAATACTTTCATCCACGGCGAAGATCCGGCTCGTATCGGTACGGACAATCTGCCCGGATCCGTCCACAAGAACCGAGAAAAACCGGCTTTCATACGGAGTCTCCGGCGACATGTCCTTCGGCAGCCAGTCCGGCCGCATTCCGCCGCCTTCCGGAAACGCCCCGCGGTTCATCGAAAGAAGAAACAGCGTCGCGTCCGCTTCCTTCACGACCGACCGGTAATTTAACAGGTTCATTCCGATTACGATAAATGCAAGGAGGACGAACAACGCGGTCAGGGCCAGAACAATGAATTTTCGTTTCAGTTTCCGGATCATGTCTTCTCCTCCAGCGAGTATCCCGCATTTCTCGAGGCTTTAATCTGAATGTTTGCGTTCAGGGCGTCCAGCTTCTTACGGAGATACGAGATGTATACCCATACGACGTTGATTTCCACATCGGTATCGTATCCCCAGATTTTCTCCATAAAGCGTTCCGCCGAGATGATATGATGCGGGTTGGACATCAGAAACTCCATCATCTGGAATTCCTTGTTGGCAAGGCGGAAGCTGCCGTTCGAAGCGGAAAGTTCGAAAGTCGAACGGTCCAGTGTCACATTTCCCATACGGAGCTTGTTGTCCTTTACGGTCTGGCTTCTCGTTATGGCACGGATTCTTGCCAGCAGTTCCTTTGTATCGAACGGCTTCGCAAGATAGTCGTTCGCGCCGCTGTCGAGGCCGAGTACTTTGTCCTCGACTTCGGATTTGGCGGTCAGCATAAGAATCGGAATCTGACTGCCGGCTTCACGCACCTTTTTAAGCACCGTGATTCCGTCCATCTTTGGCATCATGATATCGAGCACGGCAACATCATAGTTTCCGGATTGAAGATACGAAAGCGCATCCTCCCCGTTATAAACCGGATCCACCGAATAATGATTCTTTTCAAATATCGTCACCAGAACCCTCGACAGGGCCTTCTCATCTTCCGCCAACAAAATACGCATAGCAGCGCACCTCCTCACCTGATATGGGAGTATTATGAAACATGAAAATTAAATCAACCTAAAAATGTGACAGTTTCATTCTATCACATTTTCCAGCCTCTTTTCCATATAACCGCAGGTAAACGGAAAGAAATCGAATTTCTGCGTTCCGACATGAACGAAACCGTATTTCTCGTACCAGCTGCGAAGCACCTTATTCTCTTCCACGATTCCGATCTTCAGCCTGCTCTTTCCGAACATCCGCGCTTTCGTAAAGCAGTCTTCAAGAAGCTTTGCCCCAATCCCTTTATGGCGGAATTCCGGAAGCACTGCGAGGTTACTGAGTTCCGCGCTTCCGTCCTCCGAAAGTCCGAGTGAATAGTAACCCATGATTTTGCCCCGGTGCTCAAAGACGTACATCGGGCGCTTCTCAACCAGAAAATGATACGCGAGCCGCCCCTCGTCGGTTGCAAATGCGGTGAAGCGCGGGGCGTTCTCCTCGGTGAAACCGAATTCGTCCGCAACAGTCCGGAACGCCTTCCGGATGACCTCGGCGCACTCCGGAATCTCCCCTGCTGCCATCTTCCGGATGTTCCCGGGAACGGCGTTCTCCTCTTTTAGATACACGGTTGTGACATACCGGGCCGGGAAGAATTCATACAGGTGAAGCGAGGTTACTTTGCCGACGAACGGCTTGAATTCATTCAATACAGCCGGCACCGCACGAGCGATCACTTCCGGCTCATCAATGAGCATGGTGGTATGCGCCGCCCAGTCGAAGCTGTCACCGAAGCTTTCCTTCAGGTCAAGCAGCTGCCGGTTTACGTCCGGCGCGATGAAAAGAACGTTTCCGCCACTGAAAACACCGACGTGACTGAAGGATATGTCAAACGCGCTTATCTGCTCCGAAACACTCCTTAAAAACGCCTTCACAATCTCCTCCTGATCGCAGGGGAAGGAATCCAAGGTAATGTGCGCCGGAAGGTCTTTGGTATGGGTTCCGACGAAACCCTGCTCATAAAGTTTGTTCTGAATCCCGGACAGGTACGCTTCGGTCGCGTCATCATATCCGGCCAGGATGAAAAGTTTCTTATCTTCCATGTTGTCCTCCTGTTCCGCCTTATAAGGCCGGGTTGATTGGTTTTAACAACATAAGAAAAGCACCCGCAAGGCCATAGTAATACAGTCTTAAGGGTGCTCTCGCACGGTTCCACCTTAACTTTTCACTTCAGATTCCGACAAATCCTAACCCTTAACGCAGGTGTACGGTAACGCTTACTCGCTTCGGCATTACAGCTCGGGAATGGTTTTCGTTCATCGTCCTCATAAACGGCTTTCACCAAATGCCGTTCTCTCTTTCTGATTCGTGAGGAACTACTCTTTCCGTCAGTGCTTTTCTCATGTTATTGTCGACACTATAACAAAGTACGCGGGGGTTTGTCAATAACCGTTTTTCCAATCACATTCTTTCGCCCGGAGGAATAATACAGCCCTGAACGGAAACGGGTCCTTATGCCCGGGTTCTCGCTGCGGCGAACTGTTCCGAAAGCTCTTCCTCGCTGATCACCGTGATACGCCCCGAATCGTATTCCTTCGTAACCCAGTCGTAAATCGTTTTGATGACCGGATCGGTCTTCGGGAGCGGATTCTCGCCCATCTCCTTAAGGTGCTCGTTTACCCAGTAGGCAACGCCCGCGATGCCTGACGTTCCGGAAACGGAAACCTTCGGCGGCCGCTTCAATAAAGAGTCCGTATCGAAAATGTTATAGATCTCCGGGTTCTTCATCATGCCGTCCGCATGGATCCCTGCACGCGTCAGGTTAAAGTTGGCTCCGACGAAAGGAGTCATCGGCGGAATCTCGTAATTCGTCTCATTCTGAATATATTCCGCGATTTCCGTGATAACCTGCGTATTCATGCCGTTTAAGTGGCCGCGGAGCGACGCGTACTCGAAAACCATCGCCTCAAGCGGCACATTGCCGGTACGCTCGCCGATACCGAGAAGCGAGCAGTTGACGCCGGCCGCGCCGTACATCCAGGCGGTCGTCGCATTTACCACGCCTTTGTAAAAATCGTTGTGGCCGTGCCACTCGATCATTTCGGACGGCACATCGGAGTAGTGTTGCAGCCCGTAAATGATGCCCGATACGCTTCGCGGAAGCGCCGCACCCGGGTAGGGAACGCCGTAGCCCATCGTGTCGCAGGCGCGGATTTTAATCGGAACGCCGCTTT
>CAMZEW010000020.1:0-19377 GCA_947305875.1 uncultured Lachnoclostridium sp. | reverse complement strand
GGTGTTCCGTTTCGGCTGGAAGAATACCTTGAATTCCTTGTTGCTCATCGCGTCGCGCATCGCATGCTCGACGAACTCGCGGAAGCTGTTCACCGACTTCAGTTCTTCCGAGAAGTACGCAATCGCAACCGTAGGCGCATCCTGCATGCTGCCGATGCTTCTCGCCGCAAGTTTCGCGCGGTCCATCGCCTCGGTCACGCTGTCCTCATGGTTGACGAAGCGGTAGATTCCGCACCACACATTCAGCTGCATGTCGGGATACAGCCTCGTAACCGCCGTATGGGCCGACTCCATCATCATCGACAGGCGGGCTTCCGTACGCTCGCGGTCCTCATACTGAAGCATCAGCATAAAATTCGCGCCGTTGATGCGGGCGAACAGCTCGTCCTGTTTTAAGAACGTGTTAAGTGTTGCCGTGAACACCTTCAGGATTTCGTTACAGGTGGAATAGCCCCACACGTCGTTCAGATCGCCGAACTGCGGGAAGAAGAACGAAACGAAGCATTCGTTGGCCTTCTGGTGCTCGGAAACGAAGCGGTTGGCATCCTCTTCGAAGCGCTCAATCGTAAGCCGTCCCGTCAGGGCGTCTCTTGAGCGCACGCGGTCTACGAAATCGGTTACGTCCGACCAGCACAGAAGCACGTGGCTGTCGTCGTTCTCCTCGACAATCGAAGCGGTCGTCGAAATCCATCGCTTCTGCTTCTCATAGTAGGACTCGGTCGTGTGCACCCGCGTCTTCTTCGTAAGACCTGCCACCGGGCAGTTCGCACACGGCTCGTCGCGGCCCATGATTGCGCTGAAGCAACGCTCGCCGGAATGCGCTTCCGGGTACTGCCGTCCGGTGTAATCGCCGACGTATACAAGTTCAAACGTGTCGGGGCGGATTGCATAGTTCGTAATCTGCTGGTTCTCGATAATGGCACGCGCGTAACGAACCTCTTCCGAAAGCATCTCTTTCGTCCGGGACCGTTCGACATAGATGCCTAAAAGCCTGCTCAGATGCGAAAGGATATCCTGTTCTTCCTTCTTCCAGTCCGCGTCGACTTCCTTCACGAAGGTCAGATAGGCAAATGTGTCTGCAGAATCGATAATCGCATACTGGAATACCGACGCATCCGGATACTGTTCCTTAATCTCATCCGGGATCTTAAGACCTAATTGCGCGGAGTTCGTGCAGATGAACGCAGGGTCGTTCGTGAAGCGGTTCTTCAGTTCCTTGCGCGCCGAGCGAAGCACTTCTTCGAACGCCGCGGTATGCGGGTTCTCACTGCTTTCCCAGTTATACCGGATCCATAACTGCTGCTTCTGGGGATCCATCACAACCGCATAAATACGCTGATAACCGTAATACTTTCCGATTTCGCCGAAGATTTCCTGAAGCTCGGCGTCCGTGCCGCCGCCCGCAAGGAAATCAAAAATCCGGTTCACGATGTTCCGTTCCACCGGGCCGTACTGCGTCTGCTGCTCGTGCTCGACGATCTTCTTCGCTTCGGTCTTCTCGGGTTCCGGCTTTGCAGTCTCGTGCGCGGGCCGGTAAGCGTGATGCAGTTCGAGCGACTCGTCGTAAATCGTACAGTTGTTGTTCACGTTGCGCTGCGCGGCCTCAAGGGCAACCGAGGCTTTCTTATGTAGACTCGTATAGTCGCGCCCGTCGTTCGGGAAGATTGCGACACCGATATTCACGGTGACGCCGCCGCCGCGCTTTAATTCAATCCGCTCGGCCGCCTTGCCGACCGCACGGGCAATCGCGTATACCTCGGCAGGCGTACGGATTTCGTTCTTCAGCATGATGAATTCGTCGTCGGTGGTGTGCGCGAGACAGTCGGAATCGAGGAATACCGAACCGAGCGCTCCGGCCAGTTTCTCAAGGATGTACTCACCGTACGCGTGGCCGTATTCGTCGGTAATCGAGCTGAAATCGTCAACGCTCAGTACGAAAAATGCAAAGCGGTCGGTATCTTTGCTGTTCTTCACCCAGTCCTCGACCTTCTCACGGATCACGTTCTGCGTAAAGAGTCCGGTGACGTTGTCCTTGTCGGCATCCTTCATCGTCACCTGCTCGTCCTTCTTCTCCTGGTCCACATTGAGCGTGCGCCCCATAACCTTGGCCGGCTCGCCCTTGCTGTTGAACACGGTGTAGCCCTCGTAGCGGAGCCACATCGTCTTCTTATCGTCCACATAGGAGCGGATATCGTAAGAAAACGCCTCGTCTCCGTTCTGCAGGCTGTTGCAAAGCGCATCGAAAACAGGCAGGTCCGCCTCATACACAAGGCCTGCCGACAGGAGACTCTCGCGGAAGTTCCGGATCAGAAGGCGATCCTTCTCTCCCATCCCCTCACCGAGGCGGCATTGCACCAAAACGCCTGTGGAAACGGTATATTCCCACAGTCCGCATTTGACCATGCCCGAGATAATCCGGTATTTCTGTTTTTCCATCTCCAGCTGCTGTTCGAGCTGCTGAATTCTCTCCTCCCCGTTTCCGATCACATCCGCCATCGTAAACCTCCTCGTGACCATCCCTTTTCACCCCATAAAAAGGGATTTTAGATTACTCTCTATTGTACTACAATAGAGGCGGAAAATCCAATGAATTCTTTATGATTTCAAAGAAAAAAGAAGAGGCCCGGCATTTTTTGTGCCGAACCTCTTAGGATTCTTAATTTCTGACAAATAAAGTTGCATTCTTAACCCGGGAACTGGATCTTCTTTCCGACCTCTTCGGCCTTCCCTTCGGAGAATACCGAAAGAAGCTTTAAAGCGAACGGAATGGATACTCCCATTCCCTTGCCGGTGATGATGTTGCCGTCCTGTACGACGTCCTCTCCGGTCGCCGCCGCGCCGAGGAGCTTGTCCTCAAAACCCGGATAGCAGGTTGCCTTGCGGCCCTTCAGAAGGCCGTTCATGCCGAGTACGCTCGGTGCCGCGCAGATTGCGGTAATGAACTTGTCGGCGTCGCGGTAAGCCATCAAAAGATTCCGGAGTCCTTCGTGCGCCATCAGCGCGTTCGTTCCCTTGAGTCCGCCCGGAAGCACAAGCATGTCACCGTCAAGAAGCGCATCCTCATCAAAAAGCTCATCCGCGCCGATCGGAATCCCGTGCGAACCGAGAATCTCCTTCTTCCCGGTCACCGAAACCGTGGTGACCTCCATGCCGCCTCTTCTTAATACGTCAACAACCGTCAGGGCCTCTATTTCTTCAACTCCGTTTGCCAGAAAAACGTATACCTTAGCCATTTTTTCTCCCTTCAATATGCGATATATGTCGTAATTTTCGGCAATTCTAACATATTTGTACGGAAAATGCAACACCGATTCTAAGCTTCCCCGTCAAACCCTTTCTCCTCCGTCTCCGAACTCTTCAAAAACCTTATAAGCGGATGCCGGTCGCGGTCAAAAAGCGCGTAAAGGAGGAACAATAGCGAGCCCCCTAACGATGTAATCAGGTCATACATCGTATCCGTAAGGCCGACGTCGATATACCCCGGGAGTTCCTTCCCATTTACCGTAACCGATTCAATCTTACCGATTGTTTCGATGTCGCCGGTATTCCCGCCGAGAAGGTACGAATCCATATGCGTCACATACACGTCCTTCTGCATGTCGAGCACAAAGAACCGGTCGGCCGTGAACTCGGCAATCTCCCAAAGGACTGCAATCAGCACGGAAAATGAGACTGCTGCCGCCAGGATCGCCGCTTTCCTTCCGGCGGTGCCTTTGAACATTTGCTGAAGAACGTAGTACGCAACCATCGTAATCAGGAAGCCCTCTGCAAAATGCATTCCCTTATCCCACCACGGGCAGGTCAGGTAGAAGCCGAAACAGCTGGCAACCGTATGCCCGGACGCATAAACAGCCGCAAAACAGTAGATCGGAAGCAGGGCCCTCGCGGACAGAAGCAGTCCGAGTATAAGCGGAATCATGACAACGAACATCGTGATGAAAAACTTAAATGCATGGTCCGGCCGGTCGGCAACAAAAAGATAGTATGCAATCACACAGGCGATTGCCGCCTCTTCAATCAGCAGAAATACCGTTTCCCATTTTCTTTCCGTGAACAAAGATTTTCTCATTCCCTGCCCCTCTTAACTCCGAAATACCACGACGTGAAAACTCCGGCAACAAACCAGAAAACCAGCACGATTACCGCACCAAAGAGGAACGGTTTTTCGCAAACCGACGCAAAATACCAATGCCCCGGAAGGAATACGGATACCATATCCCAGATTGCGGCCCAGTCCGGCAGGTCGCAGACAAGGCCCGAGAAGAGCGATGCCGCCATCGTGAACACCGATGCCGAAAGAATCAGATTCACGAATTTGCGGGACAGCGAGCAGACTACAAGCGAAAGCGCCGCCGTGCCGCAGGCATAAAGTACGAACGAAACGAATACGGAAACGGCGGCAGGATGCTTCGAAACACAAAGCACCGGAATGAAGCCGAGAATATTCACCAAAAGACCCGGGAGCATCTGCACGACGAACAGCGAGGAGATTCTTCCGCCGCGGCTCACTACCCTTCGGAGCAGCCCGGTCGAGGTGTAATCGCACATCCACGTTCCGCTGATAATCAGATAAAACATCGTGAAGACCGCATACCAGCGGATTCCGTAATAATCTACGTCACCGCTGTCCTCGTCCTCTCCGACGGCGAAGGTTTCGATGTCTAGAAGCGGTTCGCCTTTCCACACGCCGTTCGCCACCTCGCGGAATTCGCTTCGGAACGATTCGTCAAAACCGCCCGCGCTCTGCATTTTCTCTTCCGTCAATGCTTCCGTCATCACCTTGACGACGTTGTTAATTACAATTTCGGTGAAAAATGTCATGTCGTAGGAGTCCGCCATGACGGTGACCTTAACTAACGACGGATAATCGCCCTTAAGAATTCTCTCCGAGAAATCCTCCGGAAGCTCAATCATGCCCTGCGCCCTGTTCACCGCAATCTCATGAGCGGCCGTGTCGCGGTCGGTCACGAAGATCTCGTATTCTTCCCCGGAAAGCAGTTCAAGGAAGTGCGCGCCGTACGTTCCGGCGTCTTGATTGACCGCGCCGATCCGGATGCGTTTCTCCGTATTCCCGCCGTTATAGCACGCTATGTAAATGCATACGGCAATCGCAATCACGATGATTCCGAGCGACCATAAATCCGAAAAAAGCGCCCTTGCTCTTCCTTTCATCACGGCAAGATTATTCATGCTGCATACCTCCCTTCCGGTATGCGAAGAACCCCGCCGCAGCGAAGACAGCCGCCGATACGGAAAGCACAAGAATATCCTGTACGTACCGCTCCGCCATCAGATTGAACATCGCGTTCGAGAAGATGCTGACGCTTGCGCGAAGCGGCGAAATCCGCATCAGAAACGAAACCCATGCGGGAACCCCGGCTTTATCCGAAAGGAACGTCACGCCGAGGAAGGACGCCGCGCCGAAATAAAGCCCGGTCCAGAGCGCGGACTGGCCGCGGCGGAACAGGGAACCGATCAATACCGCAAGCGCGGAAAATGAGAACGCCGTCAGCAGAATGCCCGGAACGGCGGACAGTACGGAACGGAGTCCGAGCTGCTTAAACATCCGGGCTACCGGATACATAACGCCGAATGTACAAAGAATGAGAACCGCTCCGGAAAGGATTCTGGCGAAGAAAAACTTCGTCTTCTTATCTGCGGGAATGCTTCTTTTCGCATAGATTCCGTTCTTGTCAAGAGAGGTCAGGTACATGACCGGAAACGAAGCAAAGAAGGCGCACGCAACGAAAAGGAGCGCCATCGCGTAGCGGAGATGATATGCGCCGCCGACAAGGAAGATTCCGTACCGGCCGACGATTTCGCCGCGGTGCATATAGATTCCGATCAGCTCCTGAACGGCTTCTTTCTGAACCTTGACGTATTCTTCCTCGTTCATGCCGTATGCCCCGGCCGTTTCGCCTGCAGCCTGGATTACACGGATGCCCTGGCCGAATACCGAGACGCTGCTTCGGACTCCGTTTTGGAATAAAAGGGCGTCGAAAGCGTGTGCCTTTGCATAATAAAACTTCATAACGGCCCGTTCGCCGCTGATTGCTTTTTGGTAAGTATCCTTCGGAACATGCAGAAAGAGCGCGGCTTCCCCGTCTTCGACCATGCGTTTTCCTTCTTCCGGGGTTTCTACGCTCAGAATCTTCGCATTGCCCTGTCCCTCTTCATACTCGACGACCATGCTCATCATCGACTTGAACAGCAGACTGTCGTCTTCCACGCATAGCCCGCCGTTGATCAGAACGGTTTCGCCGCTTGAAAGAATCGGAATCAGAAAAAGGCCGAACATCAGCACAACGGGAATCGGAGCCAGCACCGCGAGGAGCGCTGTCTTTCCGTGGCCGAACAGCCTTTTGATATCATACCAAATGAACGAAAGAAGCCTCATTGAGCAAAATGACCTCCGTCAAGTCTTAAAGCACGGTCCATAAGCGGCATCAGAATCGTCGGATTGTGCTCGGAAATAATCATAGCAGTGCCTTTTTCCTTCTCCTCCCGTAACAGTGCGGCAATGCATTCGCCGCCCTGCGCATCAACGCCCGCAAGCGGTTCGTCAAGCAGCAGATACGAATAGCTTCCCATTAAAGCAACAGCCAGATTGACGCGTCTTCTCTGTCCGCCCGAGAGGCGGTCGACACGCTTCTTCCGGAACGCTTCCATCTGAAGCGCACGGATCAGATACTCCGCACGCGCGGCATTCTCTTCTCCCTTTAAAGAGGACCAGGAATACAGATTCTCCGTAACGGTCAGTTCTTCGAAAAGAACGATATCCTGCGGAGCGTAGGAAACCTTCTCTTTCGCCTCCTTGCCCGTAAGCCCGTCAACCGTCACTTCTCCGGCGTCCGGCTCCAAAACGCCCGCAAGTATCTTAAGAAGCGTGGTCTTACCGCTTCCGTTCTGCCCGAGAAGTGCCACGCCCTCGCCCGGATTCAGTGTGAGGGAAAGCCCCTCAAGGACCTCGGATTTGCCGTATTGTTTCATTAAACCGTTTGCTTCAAGCATAAAGGAATCACCCTTTCCGTCATAAAAGCGTTACCATTTGCCGCCCGGACAACCTGAGGCGGTCTTTCCTGCCCGGTAGAGGACGAAGCAGCCGCACAGACTGCACAGTCCGTTCGAGAGGTTCGGACACGTCTCGCATACGGCGAGGCGTTCCTGATAAAGCGCATCCGGGGTGCGCTCCCCATCGGGAAGCGCCTCCAGATAAGTTTCAATCGTTTTCACAACCTGTTCCCGGTCGACGCCCTCGAAGAGGCAGCGCCTGCAGGGAATTTTCAAAGTATCCATCACTTCTTAAAGGAGACCGTCACAACGCTGCACGGAGGCAGTACGATTTCCGCGCTGCTGCCGGTGAGTTTCACGCCGTCATAAGCCTTATCGAAGACCTGATCCGGTGCGTCAAATGTGTTATAATCTCCCATCGCTCCGCTCAGAATGCGTGCTTCGTAAGTGCCGTAGGCTTCGTCGATATCCGCGGAAACCGTATAAGTTTCGTTCGGATTTGCGTTACTTAACGTAACGAAAAGCGTGTCATCCTTAACGGAAGCCGAAGCGGATACGTCCGCGTAGGAAATGCCGTCGTGATCCGCCGTCGTGTCATCGAGCACGGACTCGACAAGCGTTGCGTCCTGATGCGGCTTGTACATCTTGAATACATAGTAGGTCGGTGTCTTCAGCATCTTCGCGCCCTCGGTCAGGACAACGGACTGCAATACGTTTACGACCTGCGCGATGTTTGCCATCACGATGCGGTCCGCGTGGCGGTTGAAGATGTTCAGGTTAATCGAGGCGACAATCGCATCGCGGATTGTGTTCTGCTGATACAGGAATCCCGGATTGGTGCCTTCCTCAACGTTATACCAGCAGCCCCATTCGTCAACGGCAAGGCCGATCTTGTGGTCCGGATCATGGCGGTCCATCACGGCAAGATGGTCGTTGATGATCGGCTCCATCTTCTGTGTCTCGCGGATTGTCTCGTTGTAAAGCTTCTCATCGAAGCCGGTTGCCGGTCCTTTGTCCTCCCAGCGTCCGGTCGGAACCGTATAGAAATGCAGGCTGATGGCGCTTGCAATCATCGGATTCAGCATCGACATGAGTTTGTCGGTCCATGCGGTATCGCCGCCGTTCGGACCGCACGCAACCTTATAGAGCCTGTTGTCGCCGTAGTTCTTGCAGAACTGCTGGAACTGGCGGTACTGGTTTGCGTAGTATTCGGGCGTCATGAATCCGCCGCAGCCCCAGTTTTCATTTCCGATGCCGAGGTACTTCAGATGCCACGGCTTCTCGCGGCCGTTCTTCTTACGAAGGTCGGTCATCGGGGATACGTTGTCGCTCGTCATGTACTCAATCCACTCGGACATCTCACGCACGGTGCCGCTTCCGACGTTGCCGATGATGTACGGCTCGCAGCCGATCTGGTCGCACAGATCCATGAACTCGTGGGTACCGAAACTGTTATCCTCGGTCACGCCGCCCCAGTTCGTGTTGATCATCTTGACACGGCTCTCCTTCGGGCCGATGCCGTTCATCCAGTGATACTCATCGGCGAAGCAGCCGCCCGGCCAGCGCAGCACGGGAATTCCCATGTCCTTTAGCGCTTCGACGACATCGTTCCGCATGCCGTTCGTGTTCGGAATATCGGAATCCTCGCCGACATAGATGCCGTTGTAGATGCATCTTCCGAGATGCTCCGAAAAATGCCCGTAGATTTCCTTACGGATCGTTGCACCTTTCTTCGCCGTCTCAATACGCAGTTTCTTCGAAATCACAATCCCATCCTCCTCTTACGTCATGCTGTTTTCTTCACTCTCTGCAGAGGACTTCTTTGCTCTTTTCGAAAGAAGCACCCATGCCGTTACAATTCCTCCGAGCACAAGTATTGCAGGAATGAATATATAGAAAAGGTTGAAGGAATCGCGCGCCTTCTTCTCCTTCTCTTTCTCATTTGCCGTATCCGGTGCCGGCACCGTTTCGGTAGGCTTTACCTCTTCGGTCACCGTCGGCTGCACGGTCTTCGGTGTATTCTCGTCGAAAAGCACCGTAACCGGATAGTAAGGTCCCTCCGTTCTTCCGGTCAGCTCTATGGGCTCCGTGCAGGTACAGTTGGGAAGCACTTTGATAATCTCATTATCGAAGTCGATAATCACATCATCCGTCCGGTCCCCGTTCAGATCGAAGAAGGTCTTCTCGGAACCGCTCGCGTCCAGCAGGCAGACGGCTATCTCCCATGTAACCTTCGCCGAACCGGAACGGAGATCCACCGTAACCGGCTCCTGCTTCTTAATCTCCGCCGTAACCGTAACCGCATGGTCCGGCATAATGATGCTCATCGCGCCTTCTTTATAATCATTCAGAGTCACATCGTCGGAAGACCAATTGCCGGTATAGTAATAACCGTCGTCTCTCGGTCCTGCGAACGGATATACGATAATCCACTCACCGGGGTATGCTTCGGTTATCGGCTCGTAGAATTGGTATCCCGCACCCCCGTTAATCACGGTAATCGGGAACTTCTCACGTGTTGCCTGAAGCCTCACCTCATGCGCAGGCATGATAAATGTAAAGTACATCCCGGAGGTGCCGTATTCGACTGTAATCTGAACGTCGGGCGAATACAGCCGGAAATCCTCCGTCAGGTCGTCGCCTTCATAGAAAACAAAGATTTCCTGTCCTTCCCGTGCGCCCTTCGACACATCCTCGCCGTAGGCACCCTCTATCGTACACGGACAATCGGAATAAATCGGATAAAGATCTCCGTCCTTTTCCTTTCCGGGCGCATGCGTCAGCGCAATGTAGGTTATATTGCACGCAGGCATCACAACATTCTCGCGCATATTCCACGGGTCATTCAGATCCTCATACTCCGGGAGCGTCATAAACTCCCGGTCGAAGATTACGCCTTCCTTCTCATCATAGACGATTTTTATCCAATCGCCGGGCGCCGCTTCCGTAATGGTACGGCCCGCGCCGTCTTCGGCATGGCCTCCGGTAACGGTAACCGAATAAAACTGTTTAAGCGGTTCGTCCGGGAATTTAAAGGTCAGCGGCCAGTATGCGGAAGTGCTCTTCCCCTCAAGTGTATAGGAACCGCGGATAGAGCTCGTTGCAAGAGGAATCACATAAGTATGATCAATATAGTCATCACACGGATTCGGTCCCTCAATCTCCAGCAGGGTGAGCGGAAAGTAACAGACATCTTCCGTTCCGTCGCCGTCCAGATCGAAACGTCTCTTCTCGTGGTCCGCGCTTTCCGGCATGATATCGTAAAGGCCGGGGGCTTCCCATGCATCCTGCTCACCGAGACAGAAGCCCGGTGTTAAATCAAACGTGAGCGGTGTCTGTTGTCCCCTTTCCGCGGCAAATGTGACATCCGCCGCAGGCATCGTGAACACCGCACAGGTGTCCCAGTAATTTCCGTAATTTACATAACGGCTGAACGAATGAATCAGTTCCGAATCCCATCTGGCGACGAACTTCCCGTCAAGCGCATCCGGAACAAGATATAAAAGGGTTCCGGGCGCCGCAGATGTAACGGTCTTTCCGTCCTTCGTCTCAGCATGCCCGTTCTCTACGGTTACCTGATATTCCTTTTGAACCGGCTCTTCCGGGAAGTAAAAGCGAACCGTCGTATAATTCCGGACCGTGGTGTAATCCCCGCGGGAGTACGAACCAAGCGGAAGCGGAATCTCACAAGCTCCGCAAATGCTGCTGGTACTTGCGGGAATTAAGAAATACCTTGCAGGCATCCCTTCTTCCGTCGGGTAATCGTAAGCCCCCGAAATCAGGTCTATGGTGCCGTCGTAATCAAGATCGGCGGTAAAATCAAAATTGATTCCTGCACCATCCCGATAGATGGCGTGGTAAACCGAGTCACAGATTGCCTGCATTTCAAGGTCCGACAGATAAGAATAATTCCCGTCCTTGCCATAGAGGGTGCATTCGTAATAGCCTTTCGTCAGGTCAATCTCAAGCACTTCGCCATCCGACGCAGACGCTGCTTCTCCCGCATATACCGTCCCGGCGCATGCAAACATAACGCATAGCATCAACAGAAACGATATCATTTTCCTAAGCTTCATTTTGTTCTCCCCCGTTCTCAGCCGGCTTCTTCTTTCTCTTCCGGTACCAGATAATCAATCCCGTAAGTGCGGCAATGAAAAGCACTTCCGCGGGAATCAGTATATAAAGCGGGTTAAAGGACCTTGAATCCTTCTTCGATTTCTTCGAAGAAGCTTTCTTCGAAGAATCCTTCTTCTCTTCTGCAGGCTTTTCGCCGTTCGCATTGTAAACGAATTTAATCGGATGGTAGCGTCCGGATTTGTTCCACTCGGATAGTGTATAAGCATCCCCGCAGCTGTAGGTATCAAGCGGCGTGATTTCCAAAGCCTGTACGTCAATTCGGACATCAAGCTTTCCGTCGTCGTTCAGATCAAATTTGCGGACCTGCTCGCGCTCGAAGGAATCACCGGCCCCAAGCGCCGAAACGATGTCTTCGATCATTTCCTCCGTGACGGTATAATTCCCGCCCGTAAGGTCAATCGTGAGAGGTTCCACCTTGCCGAACACAGGCTTTACATATACGTCCTGATCCTGCATCTGCAGTCTTAGCGATACATTCACGCCGATTTCATACCGGTCTGTTCCGGTAACCTCCCAGGAAGAAACATAGTTATCGGCCGTCCGGTCGTTTCGGAGTATAATAACCCAGTCTCCCTCCTTGACATAAGCATCGGAAAGCAGAGATTCATAATCGCTGCCGTCCAGCTTAAACGGTATACTGTAATCTCCTTCCACCGTCACGGTATGGTATCCGGTAATCCCGCCGGACTCGTTTCTTAAAAGAACGCTCACTTCCGTATCATGATCCTGAACTTCAAACCCGAAGCCGTATTCCATATCATAGGAATCTAACGGATACGGATTACCGTCTATCTTTACTTCGGCGAACTGATAGCCGGGTTCCGGAGTCACGGAAACATATTCTCCCTGTTCAAACCATTCTCCGAAGCGTGGATAACTGGAATGATAGATATGAGCCTTCGGTTCGTTCTCATAGACCAGGCTGACTTTATAAAATGCGCTGCTTTCAGGGATCGTATCAACGGTAAATGTCACCGGATGATTTACGCCGTCCTCATCTGCGGGAATCGTAACCGAACCGTTTATGCTGCAGGTCGGAAGAGCCTTGATATCATACCCGTTGAAATACATGTCTTCGGATCCGTCCCGGTCGAGGTCAAAGAAACCGGTTTTGTCCGGAAGTTCATATGTCTTCAGGGATTTATACAGAAGCTCACTCCCTTTCGGCGAAAGCCACGCGTAATAGATGAAGTTTGACATGTCAATAACGTACATGGCTTCTTTATTCCATTTCAGCGTGACCGGCCAATACGGTCCGTCGTTCGGCGCCGTCAGCGTAACGGAATCCAGATTGGAAAACAGACATGCGGAACAGCCTTCCTGACTTTTATGCGGTCCGAGGAACAAGTCATCCGTTCCGTCCCCGTCCACATCAAAGAAACCGTCTGTTCCTTTGTAGAACGGAGAATTACTCAGAGAATCCAAAAAACAATCAACGGCGGTTACCGGCTGCCATCCGCTTCCGATCAGTTCGGTTTTCCCCACTTCTATCGTATAAGGCGTCTGATTCCCGTAAACCGGGGTCATAGAAACGTCGTGCGCCGGCATGACAAATTTTCTCACGGCATGTCCTTCACTGGATGTCATGCCTTTCGAAATACCCTGGGAATTCCACTCCTTCAGATACTGCCCGGTCTTCTTCTCTTCTTCAAAGCGGATGGACTCTCCGGGTGCGGCAGAGTCAACTTCCTCTTCCGTCCACTCGTCGTTTTCATTCCAGTAACCGCGGAATGCTTTGCCGCCGTTAACCTTTACGGAATACGTCTCGCGTACCGGTTCGTTCGGAAAATGAAACACAAGTTTCGACACTTCTTCCGAAATCATTTCTCCGTCGTCACTGTATCCGAGAAAGCTTATAATTCTGTGTTCTTCATCGGATTCCAATGTGAAGTCTCCGTGAATGTTTCCTCCGGGAACCGGCGTCAGAACATAACGATACATGTAATCCGAAGGAATCCACGTACTGATTGCAATGTCAAATGCCCCGTCGCCGTCAAGGTCAAACAGGGTGCCGTCATAATCGCTTTCCTCGGATTGTATTTTCATTGTCTGAAGCCAGTCAGATAAAGGCTCCGTGTACTCAAGCAGCCGGTACCCGCTTCGCAAATCAAAATCGATTGCCTTCCCGGAAGCTTTCGCCGGCATAATCCCGACGGTCGAAAGCGCCATAATTACCGCGGCACATACCGCAAACATTTTCCTCCACGTTTTCATTTGTAATTCCTCCCATTTATCTTCACAGGATCATTCCTGCGGAATTTAAACCCATACAGACGGACACAAAAACAGACCGCCCGCACAAAAGGCAGGGCAATCCTTTCTGCCTCTTCGGTTTCAACCTCTTTCTGCGATCGGGACATAATCCCGCTCGTCACACACGCTCTTGTAAGCCGGACGGATAATCTTGCCGGCGTTAATCAGCTCTTCCATGCGGTGCGCACTCCAGCCCGCCACTCTTGCCACCGCGAAGATCGGGGTGTAGAGTTCTTCGGGAAGACCGAGCATCTGGTAAGCAAAACCGCTGTAGAAGTCCACGTTGGCGCTGACACCCTTATACATCCTGCGTTCTTCGGCAATAACCTTCGGCGCAAGCTCCTCAACCATCTTATAAAGGGCAAATTCCCTGTGCATGCCCTTCTCCTCGGAAAGCTTCTCGACGAAGCCGCGGAACATTACCGCACGCGGATCGGATACGGAATAAATGGCATGGCCCATACCGTAGATGAGACCCGCCCGGTCAAACGCCTCCTTGTGAAGAAGCGCGCGCAGGTACTTTGCCACTTCCGCCTCGTCGGTCCAGTCGGAAACCTTCTCTTTCATGTCGGCGAACATCTCCACAACCTTCATGTTCGCGCCGCCGTGTTTCGGTCCCTTTAACGAACCGAGCGCAGCGGTCATGGCAGCATAGGTATCCGTTCCGGAAGAGGTGACGACATGCGTTGTAAAGGTCGAGTTGTTACCGCCGCCGTGCTCTGCGTGAAGAATCAGCGCGATATCGAGAACTCTTGCCTCGAGTTCGCTATACTGACTGTCGGCGCGAAGCAGATGCAGTATGTTCTCGGCCGCGGAAAGGTCGGTCCGCGGACGGTGGATTACGAGTGCCTCATCCATGTAATAGTAACGGTGCGCATGGTAGCTGTACACCGTAAGCATCGGGAAGATGGAAATCAGCTGGATACACTGCCGGAGCACGTTCTCTAAGGACGTGTCCTCCGGGTTCGTATCATACGAATAAAGCGTCAGTACGCTTCTTGCGAGCCCGTTCATCATGTTGGCGCTCGGCTTCTTTAAGATTACGTCTCTTACAAAGCTGCTCGGAAGCGTACGGTAATAACCGAGCAGGTTCGTGAATTCGGCAAGCTGTTCGCGGGTCGGAAGCTTGCCGAACAGCAGAAGGTATACGGTTTCCTCGAAGCCGAACCGGTTCTCGGCGACGCACCCCTTCACAATATCTTCGACATTGATGCCGCGGTAGAACAGTTCGCCCGGGCATTGCTTTTCCACGCCGTCTTCAATCTTGAGCGTCCGGATCTCGGAAATCTCGGTAAGACCGGCAAGCACGCCCTTGCCGTTCAGGTCACGAAGTCCCCTTTTCACTTCGTAACGGTTATAGAGTTCCGGATCGATGTTGCTGTTGTCCCGGCAGATCTCGGTCAGCCGGCGGATATCATCCGTGATATCCGAATAATTCACACGTTTCGCCATAGTTGTTGCCCCTCCTCTGCTATGGTGTTCCTGGCTTCGCCAATGCATTTTTCGTCAATCTACATTGTACCAAAAAGAAGCCGAAAAAACAAGGAAAAATAAAGCGCATGCGCGTCAGGATTGACAAGCGTATGCGCCGATGATAGAATAAGTCGGAATGTTAGCGGATATGGTGGAATTGGCAGACACGCCAGATTTAGGTTCTGGTGCGCAAGCGTGCAGGTTCAAGTCCTGTTATCCGCAGAAAAAGGGCTGTCGCACAACGGTGCGGCAGCCCTTCTGTTATCTGACTAATTAGTTTCGTAGCCGACCAGATAATAGCATCCGTTTGCGAACGGATAGTCATTCGGGATGTGGGTATCGAGGATATAGTAGCCTGCCTCGGGGATCCGGAAGGTCGCAATCTTGCAGCTTTCTTCTTCGTCATAGTCATCCATGCCGATATAGGCGCTCCGTCCGGTAGCGGAATCCGGAAGCACATCGCCGTAATCATCCCTCAGATATGCATACAGATATTGGTCATCATCTGTCCAGTAGCTTAACAGATAGACGGTGATGGTAGCCGGCTCCGAAATATAGAAGTAGAACATATCTACCTCTCCGTCAGCAAGATATGCGGCTTTCCAGTATCCGTCCGTGAGCGGGTCCGAATCGTCAATCGTATCGTTCGGCTCCAGCTCGATGTCGTTGGTCATGCTGTATACGTATTCGCCCTCGTCGCCGGTTTCCACAATCGTGACGCTCGGCTTCACGGAATCGCCGGTAAGCGCACCGAACTGCGCAATCGTGATCGTCTCCGAACGGTCGATATTATCGAGTTCCTTAATCGATACGGCGAAATTCAGATTCTGTCCCTCCACGTACTGGAAGGTATTCACGCCGAGCACTTCGCCGTACTCGTTCACAAGCGGACCGCCGCTGTTGCCGGGCGAAATCGGCGCCGTGATCTGGATGCACTCAACGCCGTCGCTCAGGCGGGACGCCTTCGAAACGATTCCGTCGGAGAATGTGCCGGTCAGTCCTTTGGAACTGCCGAGCGTATATACCGTCTCACCGGTTTTCACATTGCCCGTGAAAAGCGTGACCGGCGTTGTATTTCTTACGTCCGTCTGCACGACGCACAGATCGATATCCTTATCATAGCCTTCGATCTCGGTCGCGTGATAGGTTCTCGCGTTCTCTTCGTCATACAGATAAATCTCTGCAGTGGACGCGCCTTCCATGACGTGGAAGTTCGTGAGAAGCTTTCCGTTCGTATCGATGAAGAAACCGGAACCGAGTCCGATCGGGTCTCCGTAAGCGTCATAGGTTCGAATCTCCGCCATGCTGACGGCGAGCGACTGATACACCTCTTCGGCCGTCGGAACGGCTCTCTCCCACTGCGCCACATAGGTCGTGTCCTCGGTGGCTTCGCTGACCTCACGGTCCCAGCCCTTGAAGATAAATCCTTCCCTGCTCACCGACGGTGCCTGCGGCTTCTTGCCGGATGCGATAACGACGGTGCTTTCGCCGCTCGTAATCTCGCCTCCGTTCGCGTCAAATGTGACATTTACCGCTTTAATCCACTTCGCCTTAACGACCGTATCCTTTTCGATGCCCGAGAAATCCTTATCCCAGCCGTCGAAGAAGTATCCCTCACGCTCTACTTCGGGTTCCTTCGCGGATTTCCCTTCTTCCACTTCCTGATGAAGGCTGCCGGAGACGCGGCTTCCGCCGTTCAGTTCAAAACGGACTTCGTAAACCTTCTCCTCTTCTTCCTCCTTCTTTCCTCCGCATCCGCAAAGGGAAGAAACCATCAGTACCGTCACAAGAAACAGAGCGATTGTTTTACTCTTTCTGATCCTCATCGTGTTCCTCCTCCGATTGCGCGGTATCCGCGGCATCGTCGACATGATACCGCTTCTTCTCCGCCTCGATAATCTGCTGCATGGCCGCAGCGGTCACTTCCTGTTCTGCATCCATCTTTCCGACAACCGATTCCTCGGCAAATGCGAGGAATTCTTCCCGCTTGCCGGCAAGAATATCCAATATCCGTTCATCCACGGAATCCGCCATCAGAAGACGGTGCACGAGAACCTTGCGGCTCTGGCCCATCCGGTAGGCGCGGCCGATTGCCTGTTCTTCCATGGAAGGTTTTAACTGTGGTTCACAGAATATGATAACACTTGCCGTCTGAATATTCAAGCCCACGCCGCCGGCGATAACCTGACAGACAAGCACGGTCTTCTCCCCGCGTTCACGGAATTCCTTAAGAATCGCCTCGCGTTTCGGCATGGAGAGCGAACCGTCTATGACGCCCGCGCACCGGTTTCCGAGTATCAGCGCGACGGTCTTAAGCGTCTCTTTGAAGAACGAGAAGACAATGACCTTCCGCCCGTCCGCTTCCGCTTCGTCAACGAGTTCAAGCATACGGCGCGCTTTCGTTGACGCACCGGTCTCGGGCACGTTCCACGAGATGCGGCGGATTTCCATGAAATTGTTCGTTTCAAGCGCTTTCCGGTAGGCTTCCGTCTCGTCTTCCATCAGGATTCCCCACTCCGCAATCTCCTCCTTGTCCGGGAGTTCGCCGAGCACCTGCTCACGGGTACGCCGCAGGTATACCGGGGCGATTTCCTCACGGAACCGTTCCGCTTCGGAAAGAGACGTGTACCGCTTCACGCGGGACGCCACCTCCGGCTGCAGAAAACCGATTAATCCGACCATCTCCGAAACACGGTTTTCAAGCGGCGTTCCGGTCATCAGCAAAACCCTCTGCGAGCGCGCTATAAGATTGCATACCGCCTTCGTGCGCTGCGCGTCCGGGTTCTTGATATACTGTGCTTCATCCACGACCAGAAGGTCAATCGCAAAACGATCCGGAAGTTCAATCTTCGAGGCGGTTTCATAGGTCGTGATTGCCGTGCCGCCCTTTGTAAGCCAGTCCGCGAGTTCTTCGCTCCGGTCGTAGCCGTAGATTTCGTCCACGGGAACCGTGCAGAACCGCGCGACTTCATGCTGCCAGTTCATCAAAACGCTTAAAGGGCATACAACCAGAAAATGCGTCTTTCCTTCGGCCCGAAGATGCGTGATTGCGGCAATCGCTTCGATGGTTTTTCCGAGACCCATCTCGTCGCCGAGAAGCACTCTCTCCCTCGCAAGGATGTACTTTGCGCCGAACACCTGATAACGTCTTAATTCCGCCTGAAGCCCTTCGGTGCGGAGCGGATATGCATTGACCTGTTCCACCAGTTCCGAAGGGATTCCGCCGTAATCGGTAACCGCTTCCGTACCGGCTTCCGTGACGGAATACAGAAGCGCATAGTAGGCGGCCGAATTCTTTCCGAACTCCTTCCATGCCTGCGCTTCCAAAAAACCGCACGCCTCGCGGAACCCGTCGATGATTTCCGCGGCTGCGACGGCATATTCCGCCGCGAGGTATTCCTTCAATTCGCTGTAAGCAAGCTGTGCCTGCTGCCGTTTCTCCCCCGAAGTGAAAAACCACGAAAGCCCGCTTCCGAGACATTCGGACACGGCAAGCCGCACGGTGATTCCGTCGTGGCTTGCGGCATACAGCTGGCCTGCCCGTTCCATATAGTACGTCGCGTGTTTTAATACGCCGACGGCACGGACCAGTCTCCTTGCTTCGGGACTCGGATTCTCATAATCCACTTTAACGCGTATGGTTCTGCCCGCCGAAATCCGGAGCGCGTCCGCGTTCCGTTTCGCTTTGGCGGCCATTACCGGGCCGACTCCCGGAACGGACTCTAACGACCGCTGCGTTGCTTTGCAGACATCCGCAACGGTACGGATTCCGACGTCGCGGAAGGCTTTGACGCGGATGCCTTCCCTGCTCATGTTGAGCTGCTCCACGTCCATATCTTTAAGAAGGTCAACGGCAAGACTCTCCTGTAGGGCGCGGTACGCTTCGCGGACGGAATTCTTAAGCGCATTCCCCGAGGTCGCGATGCGGTTAAGCTCGCGGTCGGAGTTCTTAAGCGTCTCCGCAAAATCCTTATATTGTCTGCGTTCTTCCGCTCCCATGAGGCTTCCTTTCCGACATAAACAAAAAAGCGGGTACCCTGCCGGTCCCGCTCAGACTGGGCCAGCTGGATTCGAACCAGCGGATGCAGGGATCAAAACCCTGTGCCTTACCGCTTGGCGATGGCCCAATGATAAAATGAAAGCCCTATGGTTTCCCAAGGGCTTCCGCAGGGTGGATATTGGGATTCGAACCCAAGGCCTCCAGAGCCACAATCTGGCGCGCTAACCAGCTGCGCTATACCCACCATATAAAGTTTTCCTTACCGGAAATGTGCCAGAAGGGATTCGAACCCCCGACACACGGCTTAGAAGGCCGTTGCTCTATCCAGCTGAGCTACTGGCACATATTCTCATAAAAGGAGCACCGCACATTAAAAATCGGCTTCGCCGATGTGCGGCGCGTAGGTCATAAGGACTCTTCCCGCTTCGCGGGCCCCACCTCATGACAAAGAGCGGGTGATGGGAATCGAACCCACGTGTCTAGCTTGGAAGGCTAGTGTTCTA
>CAMZEW010000019.1:0-19433 GCA_947305875.1 uncultured Lachnoclostridium sp. | reverse complement strand
GCTTTACGGCAACAGCGGCGGATACCCGTCGTTCGCATCGGCGGCGGCACTCATCCTGTTCGCAGTCGTCTTCACCATCACCTGCATCAACCTGATGGTGAGCCGTAACAAAATTCATTATTAAGGGAGGCGCAGCATGAACAAACAAAACACCGTAACCTCCCCGACCGCGCAGGACTACCGTCTGATTGAGGCCGCAGCCCGCAGAAGGCGAATCGTCAAAAACATCCTTTTGTACACATTTCTCGTAATCTGCGCGCTTGCCGTCCTGTTCCCGTTCTACTGGATGATTCTCACCAGTTTCAAGACGCAGGGCGCCTACAACGCAGAAGAGATTCCGAAGTTCTACACGCTTGCGCCGACGCTTCAGAACTACCGCGTGGCATTTACCGCGGTACCGCTTGCACGTTACTTCTTCAATACGATTGTCTTCACGGTTGTCACGACCGCCGCGATGATGGTCGTAATCGTGCTGGCCGCATTCGGCTTCGCGCGGACGAATTTCCCGGGCAAGACGATAGTCTTCTCGCTGTTTCTGAGCCTCATGATGATCCCGAACGAACTCGTCATCATCACGAACTACGTCACGATTACGTCGTGGAATCTGAGAAATACCTTTGCCGGACTGATTCTGCCGTCCGTCACGTCGGTCTTCTACATCTACCTGTTGAAGGAGAATTTCGAGCAGATTCCCGAGGAACTGTATAAGGCCGCCAAGGTTGACGGCACGTCTGATTTCAAGTACCTGCTCCGCGTCATGGTGCCGATCTCGAAACCGACGCTCGTGACGATTACGATCCTCAAGGTCATCGAGTGCTGGAACTCCTATGTGTGGCCGCGCCTCATCACGGACGACCGCAACTACTATCTTGTCTCGAACGGCATTCAGGAAATCCGCCAGAACGGCTTCGGCCGCGACAACATCCCCGCGATGATGGCTGCCGTCGTCGTCATCTCCGTGCCGCTCGTGATTCTGTTCCTTATCTTTCGGAACAAGATCATGGAAGGCGTTTCGAGAGGAGGGACCAAAGGATGAAACGGACCGTTACCTGCCTTTTGCTCCTTACCCTCTCCGCCGTGCTCCTCACCGGCTGTCACCGCGGCAAGAAACGGGTTGCCTTTCGGGTGCCTATGGAATTTGACGAAAGCAAAGAGTACAACATCTCCTTCTGGGCGAAAAATGACACGAACATCACCCAGGTAAACATCTATAAGAAAGCCATTGCGGACTTCGAAAAGCTCTACCCGAACATCCACGTGACGCTGAAGACATACACCGATTACGCGATGATTTATCAGGATGTCATCACGAATATCGCGACCGACACAACGCCCAACGTGTGCATCACCTACCCGGACCACATCGCGACCTATCAGAAGGGAAGCAACGTCGTCGTGCAGCTCGACGCACTGATGGTCGACCGGAACTTCGGGCTCGGCGGCAGCATGCTTAAGTTCGACGGCCCGACCGAGGAGGAAGTCGTTCCGAAGTTCCTGCAGGAATGCTTTATCGGAGACGGCCACTACGCGCTTCCCTACATGCGCTCTACCGAAGCGCTTTACATCAACAAGGACCTCGTGACGAAGCTCGGCTACGATATTCCCGACATCCCGACCTGGGATTATATCTGGGAGGTTTCGGAAGCGGCGATGAAGAAGGACGAAAACGGTGTCTTCCTTGTAAACGGCCAGACGACGCTGATTCCGTTCATCTACAAATCGACCGACAACATGATGATTTCGATGTTAAAGCAGAAGAACGCGCCGTATTCGGACTCCGAAGGGCACGTACTTCTCTTCAACGACACGACCAAAGAGATTCTTTACTCGATTGTGCCGCATGCGAACTCGCGCGCGTTCTCGACGTTCAAGATCTCGAGCTACCCGGGCAACTATCTGAACGCCGGGCAGTGCATCTTCGCGATTGATTCGACGGCAGGCGCAACCTGGATGGGCAGCAAGGCGCCGAACTCGGATATCCATTCCGACAACATCGTGCAGTTCGAGACCGTAATCCGCCCGATTCCGCAATACGACCCGTCGTACCCGTATATGATTTCGCAGGGCCCGTCGCTCTGCATCTTCACGAAGGAGGACGAGGGTGAAGTGCTCGCGTCGTGGCTCTTCATGCAGTACCTGCTCACGAACGACGTGCAGATTGCCTACTCCCAGACCGAAGGCTACATTCCGGTCACGACGAAGGCGCAGAACTCCGCAGAGTATCAGGACTATCTTGCCGCGGAAGGCACCGACAACGGGCTTCACTACAGTATCAAGATTCAGGCCGCGAAGCTGTTTCTGAAAAACATCGACCGCACCTTCGTAACACCCGTCTTCGCAGGCTCTGCTTCGGTCCGTGAGGCCGCCGGCGAACTGATTGAAAATGTGACGCGCTCCGTCCGCCGCAAGTACACGATTGACGACGACTTTATCAAACAGATGTATGAGGATACGGCCGCTTTAAAGCATCTGGATCAGATTACGGTAGAGGAAACGAAAACGTTCGGGCCGCTCCCGCGGACTTCCGCAGTACTGCTTGTCGCGCTCGTTTTCGTATGGACGGTTTTGATCGGAATCTACATCGTGAGAAGATGGAAAAAGACACGGGAAGAATAAAGATTTCTATTGCATTTTCCGTTTTTTGCTGTATAATATGGTACTTGTAGGTTTGGGAAACAGTTCCCGAAACGGCAGAAAAGGTGCTTAACGCCTGCCTGCCACATATGATAAGGAGAGTTAAAATGAAGAAGTTTATTGTTGTTTTGATGACGCTTGTTCTTGCTCTCGGCCTCTTCGCAGCTTGCGGTAAGAAGTCTGAGACCAAGCCCACCGATGCCCCGACCACGACGGCTCCCACCGAGACGGTAACGACGCCTACCGAGAATCCTACGGAAGCTCCTACCGATACTCCTACCGATACTCCTGCCCCTACGGCTGAGCCGGATGATCCGACCAAGAAGTCCGAGGGCGTTATGACGCACGCCGAGTTCGTTGCTGCCGAAGACGAAGCACCGATTGTAATCGAGTGCTACGTGCAGGATCATCAGTCCTGGTGGGATAACACGATTACGGTTTATGCAGCTGATCCCGAAGGAGCTTACTTTATCTATAAGATGGTTTGCTCTGAAGAGGATTCCAAGAAGCTCGTTCCGGGAACGAAGATTCGCGTAAAAGGTTTCCGCACCACCTGGTCCGGCGAAATCGAAGTTGCAGAAGGTTCAACCTTTGAGATTCTTGAAGGCAGCTACATTGCTCCCGCTGTTGATCTTACGCCTTTCATCACCGGCGATACGATTGTCAGCGAGGTTCCTGAGATTGTTGCTCTTATGAACCACCTTGTAACCGTTAAGGGGCTGAAGGTTACCGATGCTCCTTCCTACAAGGGAGATGCCCGCGGAGACGATATCTACCTTCGCGTATCCATCAACGGCGTAGCTTTCAACCTTGTTGTGGAGTCCTATCTCCGCGGCGAGGACACCGAAGTTTACAAGACGGTTGAGAACCTTAAGGAAGGTGACATCATTGATGTTGACGCTTACCTCTACTGGTACAACGGTGCTAACCCGCACATCGTAAACGTAACGGTTCAGCAGTAATCGGACCGGTTGATTCACATTGAAATATTCAGGGGCTTCCCGATTTGGGAAGCCCCAGTTTTTTAATCGTCAAACTCTGCTTTTCTCTTTAGTTCCATCCTGCGGACAATCCGGAAGGACAGATAGTAAAGTCCGACGGAAACGGCAATCAGAAGAATCTCCAAAAACCGCCACAATGCTTTGTATCGGTCATAAAAACGTAAGAACAGGCCGAAGTTAATCTTCGAAAACTCGTCAGGGTCCACGAAGAAGAAGCACCATACAAGCGCCAGCGCAAACGGCAGCAACAGAAACAGAATCAGTGCGTCTCCCTTCCGCTTTCCGAGGCCGAGATAAGCGAACATATCCACGGCACCGCAGATCATAACGGCAGCCATGAGAATCGGGAACATTTTAAGAAGGGTCTCTGCGTTCTTACTCGCCTGATTCTGCCCTGCTCCGATAAAATACATCCCGAAAACAGCGTACGAACCGAGAAAGAAAGCTCCCGCAAGCAAGGCAAATATGATGTATTTGGCTTTCACCGCCGAATCGGCAGGCAGCGGAAGCGCCATTCCGTACGCACGCTCTTTCCGCTTCCGTCCGCTCTCGGTAATCAGTTTAACGGCCGGCATCAGAAGCCCTATGCAGCAAAACGGAAGAATGCAAACCATTCCGAGTAAAAGCGCGTCATACATTACGCCTGCAGGTACCGATGCGAACGTATCGCCCGGTTCATAAGCCGGCTCGTCGGCGCCGGGAAACGCAATCCGGAACAGCAGAAAGGAAAAAATTACAATTCCGAGACCGGTCAGGATATAACGCCCTCTCAGAACAAGATACTCTTTATATAACAGCCCTTTCATCACGCAACACCCCGCTTTCTTTTCGCCGCAAGAACCGTTAACAGGTACCCGATTCCCATAACCGGGAGCGATGCAAGGAACACAAGATGTCCTTTATGCTCCAGAAAATCCGCGGCTTCGGTACATGCCTGAACCATATAAAGAGCCGATTCTTCGCTGTCGTTCGACAGGATGTTTTTAAGAATTCCGCGGTTCCGGACGGCTGCCGCAAGAATCAATACGGCAACTGCCGCCAGATTGCCCCACATCGCCGCATCCGCGCCGAAAAGGTATCCGAACAGCAACGAAACCGTCACGCAGAAAAATGCCACGCCCGTCACCGCAAGCACAATCTGTAATGAGTCCCAAAACGGCATCAGATCGGATGTCATCTTGACCGGAATCAGAAGGATTGCATCAATAACAAATGCTCCGCCGGTCACAATCATCAAAAGAAGATACCGCTCTCCGACACGCTCGTATGGGCTTACCGGAAGCGAGGAAGCAACCTTATAGAAGGATGCGGTCTTATCATCCAGAAGAACGTATTGGACGAGGTCGAACGACGCCGCAACCGGCAGCATCAGGAATAAAAGCAGCGTAATCCGCGTCAGAAACGGAATCAGCGACGCGTCCATGCTGTCTTCGGAGTTTGCCATCTTTTCGTATAAAAGCGCCACGTTTCCGGTCTTCGTGCTGACCATGAACATCACGCACACAAGCGCGGTAACCGCTACGGTAACGGCCCAGATAAACAGCTTTCTTCGAAGACAATAATAGTCTTTCACCAGTAAACCTTTCATAACCGCCTCCTACCGAAGCCCGTACTTCGCACGGTTCACGTAATGGATCATGATTTCCTCAAGCGAAGCCGGCTCGATGACCATGCCGGGATACAGTTTCTCACAGGCGTCACGGTCACTGACGAGCATCTCCGCGCCGAACGACGACATCTCCCGGTCCACGATAAGCGATTCGCTCACCCGGTCCGCCTCTTCCTTCTTACACTTTAGAATCGCATGCCTGAGAAGGATTTCATCCTTATTGCCCGCAAGCACGATCTTTCCGCCGTCGATGAAGACGACTTCGTCGGCAATCTTCTCAATATCGGTCGTGATATGGGACGAAAGCAGAATCGTATGTTCCTCTTCCACAACGAATTCGCGGAAGATCTGAATCATCTCATTTCTCACAATCGGATCGAGACCGCTCGTCGGCTCGTCCATCACAAGGAACTTCGCGCCGTGGGAAAGCGCAACCGCAATCTGCAGCTTCATCCGCATGCCGCGCGAGAAGTTTCCGCACCGCTTGCCGGACGGAAGCGAGAACCGTTTCAGATAGTCGAAATACTGCTCCGAATTCCAGTTTTTGTAGATCCGCTTCATAATCCCGTCAATCTGCGCGGGAGTCAGAAATTCGTGAAATCCCATCTCGTCGAAAACGACGCCGATGTCTTCGCGTAAGGCGTGGGATTTGCCGGGCACCACCTCCTGCCCGAACAGGGTAATCTCTCCTCCGTCACGCGCTATGGCGTCTAAAATCAGCTGAATGGTCGTCGTCTTGCCTGCGCCGTTCTGGCCGATGAAACCGCATACGGTTCCCCGGGGCACCGAGAAGCTGACGTGATCTAGTTTAAAGTCGCCGTAATCCTTCGTCACATTCTTAAGCTCTAAGATCATATTCTCATCCATTGTTCTTCTCCTCATATAACAGTGTCAGTCTTTCCGTCAGTTCCGAAAGCGAAATGCCGCCGACATTGGCCTTTGCAACCGCCCGCTCAAGAATCTCTTCAATCTCAAACAGAATGTTGTCCCGCACGTATTCGGCGTTCAGCCCCTTGACGAAGCTGCCTTTGCCGGTGATCGAAACGATGAATCCGTCCCGCTCGAGATCTTCATAGGCTCTCTTCGTCGTAATGATGCTGATGCGGAGTTCCTTCGCCAGCACGCGCATCGACGGAAGGGCGTCCCCTTCCTTAAGCGAACCGGAAAGAATCTGGCTTTTGATCTGCTCTTCAATCTGCTCGTAAATCGGCCTTTGGGAGCTGTTGTTTAGAATGATATCCATATCCGTTCCTTTACAATGTTTCGAAATATTGTGTATATTCAATATATACAACTATACACACCGTTTGTCAACACATTTTTCAAAAAAACCTCCGGGAAGATTTCCTCCCGGAGGTTTCATCGTTATTTCTGCTGTGTTGTTTTGTTATACTGGTTGGCTTCTGCCTGCCAGACGCTCTCGTATGTCCGAAGCACCTCCCGGCTGCTCATTCCGTTTATGAGTTCGCCACACCAGTACACATTCCGGTCCTCGCCGAAGCTGTTCCCGGGATTCATCAAAAGCGGCCATTCCGAAACGACCATGCGAAGCGTTTCGTCAATCGTCCTCGAATCCGCCTCCTTATACGAAAGCGCGACCTTCCAGCTCTCATCGCTCTTCCTGTATTCTTCCGGAACCGTCGTATACCAGTCATAGGCATACAGGATGTCATCGAGAAGATCCCGCGTCGCGTCGCAGTTCGGAATGATTACGATATTCTCACGGATTACGGCAACCGGGTGACCCACATCCGGCCCGTAGGGAAATGTGACGAATCCGAAGTCAATTTCTTCTCCGGACCATCCGGAAAGCCGTGCTCCCTGCCATTCTTCATCGATATACAAGGCTGTCCTGCTTTGCGTAAACGCCTCCTTTGACCACTCCCACCACCAGTCGTCTCCTTGGGGCGTAGGCATATAGTACCCGCCGTCCGTCAGTTCATGGATGAAGTCAAACGCATGGAGAACTCTCGGGTCATCCGCATTCACTTTCCATAGTCCGGCTTCGTCCCTTTTTATGACATAGGTGTCATTGGATACAAGCACGGCATTCACAACCGTTTCATCCACGCCGGCAACCGCATAGATATCCGTCACTCCGTCGTTGTCGGTATCCTTTGTCAGACTCTTACAAAGCTCTGTGAAAGTGTCCCAGTTCCATTTGCCTTCCTTCTGAAGGTCATAAACCAGTTCGTCGTTCAGCCCGAACATGCGGAATATCTCTTTGTTAAAGAATACGCCCGTGACATTTTCCGCGGTGACTCCGGCGGCAAATCCGTAGATTCCGCCGTTATAGCTCATGACTTCCCGGACCGCCTTGTTCCATTTCGCATCATCGAAGTTTACGACGGTCGACTTGCTTACATCAAGCAGCAGGTCCTTCTCTGCGAAACGTCCCACCCAGCGGCTGTCCAAAAGGATCAAAGACGCGACCGGATTATTGTTGAGAATGGAGTCCGCCGCAAACTCAATATAATCCTGTCCCCATCCGTATTCCGGAATGCTCATCCGTTTAAACGTGAAGTCATGCTCGGCTTCCGCCTTATGAAGCATCTTTAAAAGCGCCTTTTCATAATCGCTGTTCGCTTCTCCGAAGCTCTCACCGGTCCACCAGTCGAGGAACGTCACTTCAAGCCCCCCGAGATCCCGGTTATCATTCTTCTTTGAAAACACCGTGTACTTAAGAATCAGTACTCCGAGCACGATAATCGAGGCGCTGAGCCCGATGACGCCTGCCCAGAATACCACATCCCGCCAATCCTTTTTCATTGTTTCTCCCCCTGCGGATATAGAATTCGGAAAATCTTCCAATTAATCAGTATACAGGATTCCCGGAAAAAGAGCAATACAATACTTCTTTTCTTTATCCGGAAAATGCGATATAATAGGTTCAGATTCCGGGAGAATCCATGACCATGAGAGGTACGCCATGATTACGATCGATATCAGCACAATCGACGAACTGCTTCAGTTCTTAAAAGCACTTGCCGCAAGGCATCAGCAGGGACTCTGGTACCGCGGGGAGGAGAACTCGTCGCTGACGCTCGTTCCTTCTATCCAGCGGAGCGAGAAGCGTCTTGAGATTGAGCGGTTCATCACGAACGATTTCTATATCCGCGGAAAGCAGATTATGAAGAATCCGCCCGAGAAGCACGACTACTCCGGCTGGGTCGCTTTGATGCAGCACCACGGGCTTCCGACAAGAATGCTCGACTGGTCCCGCTCGCCGCTGATTGCGGTGTTCTTCGCGACCGAAACCTATCTGAAGAATCCCGGCATGGACGCCTGCGTCTGGGTGCTCGCACCGAACCGCCTCAATGAGAAGGAAGGCTTCGGAAACTGCATCTATCCGATTGACGCGGACACCGCCCAGGAGATGCTCCTGCCGGCGTTCAAGCACCTGCACCATAATCCGGTGCTTGAGGACAAGATTCTCGCCTGCTACTCGACCGACAGCCATCTGCGTCTCTACTCGCAGCAGGCCTGCTTCACGGTGCACAACTCGCTCCGCCGCCTCGAGGACATCTGCGACGACAACATGCTCTATAAAATCATTATTCCTTCCGACCGGAGAGAGTACTTCGTTGAGAGCCTAAGAGTGTTCGGCATCACCGAAGGTTCCCTCTACCCGGACCTCGACCACATCTGTCACGAGCTCCGCACGGTATACGATATCTGAGTGATTACATAATTACCGTGCTTTACGGTTTGTATGACCAATCGGCTGATATCCGATTGTCGAAAAAACATCAAAAATGGTACCCTGCCGGCTGAATATGCCGGATGGGTACCATTATTTCATCTATCTTTGGTATCAACCCTGTCTGATATTGGCAATGAGTACCAATCTGTTGCTTCAATATCAGTGCCATGAACTCTCGTGTGGTACTCAGCCGCTGCTTCAAGGCATATGAGTACCAATTTCACTCAGAAACGTGGTACTCAAATCCTATAATCACCCATTTGATACCACAAAACCCTCTCTGAAGTCACTTTTCAGATCTTTCCCGAGTACTTTCCGACCTTCTGGGCCTTATGTGAAAAGTTCTCAAGTTTGAGCGTATATTCCATTATTCTACACCTGTAGTAATCTATCTGCTTCTGGTTTAATTTCCCCGCCGCCTTAAGCTCCTCATACTTCTTCTCAAGCTCCGCGAGATCCTCCTTGGTCGCGTCGCGGTAATTGTTCGATGCGTTCAGTTTAAGCCGCGTGACAATCTGCTCGAGCTGGCTGTGCGTCTGTTTCTGTAAGAAGGAAAACATTACCGCTTCACCCCCTTGCTGCCTCCGAACGAAGCCGTATTCAGAATATTCGTATCAAAGGAAAATGTGATGGCCTGCTCCGTGCGTACCCGCTTCAGCGCAATCTTGATCATCCTCGTCAGCAGTTCCTTATACGGAACTCCGAGCGGTTCGAAGAGGTAGAAAGCGAGCGAACCCGGAATTGTATTGATTTCGTTAAAGTACAGCTTGCCGTTATCGGAATCAATCATGAAGTCGATCCGGGCGACGCCGTTACAGCCGAGCGCCTGGAACGCTTTAACCGCAAGACTGCGGATTTCGTCGCGCATCTCCTTCGGAACGTCTGCGGGAATCTTCCTTGCGACGCTTGCCATGCCCTTCTGGCCGCTTCCTTTGGCGTTGCTGACGTATTTGTCCTCGTAGCTTAATATTTCCTCACTGTGCATCGGTTCTTCGATTTCTGAGGCTTCTGCGTCGTTCTCATCGCCGAGCACGGCACAGTTAATCTCTCTTAAATTCGAAATCGCATGCTCGACAAGCACTTTGGTTGCGTAGCGGAATGCATCGTCCATTGCCTGCGTCAGCGCTTCGCGGTCCTTCGCAACGCTGATGCCGACGCTCGAACCGAGGTTAACGGGCTTAACGATGACCGGGTAGCCGAACGTCATTTCGACGGAGTCTAACATCGCGTCCAATTTGGCGTAATCGGAAAGTTTGTAAATCTTGCCGGGCAGCAGCGGAATGTCGTATTCCTTAAGCACGGTCTTCTGCACGAACTTCTCCATACCAACGGCCGACGCGGTCACGTCGCAGCCGACGAACGGAATGCCGACGGTCTTCAGATAGCCCTGAAGCGTTCCGTCTTCCACATTCGTGCCGTGCACTGCGGGAAATGCCACATCAATCTCGACCGCTTTCTTTCCGCCGAACAGCTTCTGCGGAAACGGCTGAAGCAGGAACTTGCCACCCTCGTTCACGAGAATGACTCTTTGCGAGCGTTTCAGAAGCGCCGGAATATCCTTATAGCATTCGATCTTTCCGATGTCCTCGCCGATGTACATTTCATTCTTCTTGGTCAGATAAACCGGAAGGACGTCGTACCGCTCCGTATCCATGCTGAGGAGCGCCTGGATTCCGGTGATTACCGAAACCTCGTGCTCCACGCTCTTTCCTCCGAACATCATCGCCACTCTTGTCTTCATCGCATTTCTCCTTAAAACCTAGTAATTATCCGGCAGATCATTCTCGAGAAGAATGAATTTATGTCCTTCGTCACCGACGGAATAGGCAAAGTCAATCGCTTCCTGCAGCCGGTCGAAGACGCGCAAACGCTCCTCCGGAAAGCCGGTCTCGCGAACGCCTGCCGCAATCGGCTCGGTGCGTTTTCTGCCGACAAGACATATATAATCGCAGTTCTCGGCGGCATATCCGCCGAATGCCTTGTTGTACTCTTCTTCCTTATCCCCGAGCTCGACCATGCCGGGTGTTATGAGAATCTTGACGCCGTCGAACAGTCCGAGCGTCTCGACGGCCGCTTTGCTGCCGACCGGGTTCGAGTTGTAAGCGTCATCGATAATCGTTACATTGCCGCGCGCAAGAAGTTGCATGCGGTGCGGTACGGGCTCAAGTCTTCTCACCGGAATCTTCAATTCGGAAAGCGCAATGCCGAGCCGGTTGGCTACCGCAATCGCGCCGATGATATTGATGACGTTATGACCGCCCACAAGACGCGTCTGAAACGTTTCTTCCTTTCCGTCCGGCGCGTGTACGGTGAACTCCGTGCCGAGTGCGGAAACCTTGATGTCCTTCGCGTAGTAGCCGTCCGCCGCGCCTTCTGCGGAGCGGGGTACTGCGCCCGCGGCTTCAGCCGACGCATGATACAGAATCGCGCCCGGGTACTCGCCCGCTTTCTTTAATACTTCTTCGCTGTCGCCGTTTAAGAAGAGCATGCCTTCTTCAGGCAGCGCGTCCGCAAGCTCGTACTTCGTATTCCGGATGTTATCCATCGTGAAGAACGTCTCAAGGTGCTGCGGACCGATGGATGTAATGACGCCGTGCTTCGGATGCACGATGTCGCAGATTTCCTTAATGTCGCCTACATGTCTCGCTCCCATCTCGCAGACGAAGATCTCATGGGACGGGCGGAGCTGCTCGCGGATGGTCCGCACAACCCCCATCGGGGTATTGAAACTCTCCGGCGTCACGAGCACGTCGTAGCGTGCGGAAAGCAGAGTCTTTAAGTAGAATTTGACGCTTGTCTTGCCGTAGCTTCCGGTAACGCCGATAATCGTAAGACGGTCTCCCGTCTCCCTAAGACGCCTCTTCGCGTCGTTGATGTAATGCTTAGATACGGCTTTCTCGGCGGGCTTCATTAAGAAGTTCGTAAGCACGAGAAGAATCCACTGCAGGCTCACCGTAAGTACAAGCCCTGCGCTTACGTAATCAAAACCGAGCACCAGCCATGCCAAAACGGGAAGGATTGCCGAAACAATCACATGGGCCGCAATCATGCGCTTGACGCGTGCCGTGTACACAAGTTTCTTCTTCGCCTTCGTGCGGCGCATCAGGTTGTAGATCAGAATCAGAAGAACGAGATAAACGGCGCATACGATATCCGCCCACAGGTCGGTCCACACAATGCGAATCGCGCCCGGAACGATACCGACCATAAGCAGCCACTGCCGGTTCCATGTCCGGAGCGTCCGCTTCAGGTGTTCGATGTTCTTATAGCCGTTCAGCTGGAGCATGTGCAGATTGTATCGCATGGTAAGAAACCAAGCGATGACCGCAACTGCTGCCATTCCGATTGTTCTGTAAAGCATTCCGTACCCTGCCTTATCCGTTATGATCTATGCTGTAATCCGAATCTGTTATTCCGCTGTTTCCGAGTTCTCCGGCTTCAGATACGACCGCATCACGTTCCGGAACACCGCGGGCTGGTCAAGAAAACTGTAATGCCCCGCCGGGGACAGTACCACAAGTCCGTTGTTCGGAATCTTCGCTTCCATCAGCTTCGCGTCCGAAAGCGGCGTCGCCGTATCGTTGTCGCCCCAGATCAGAAGCACTTCCTGCCTGATTCCCGGAAGCAGCTCCGTCAGGTCTTCGTTGATGGATTTCACCATGCATTCGCGCATGCGGGGCGTCGCGTTCCGGTAATCGGCCGAGCCCTGCCTTGATTTCCAGTCGTCAATCAGTTCCGGAAACATCGCGTGAACCGGCTTGCTGAGAAGAATCTTCTTAAGAATCTTATACCGGCGCTGCTTCCGCTTCTGCTTACCGGTAAGCTTCGCGCGGATACCCGCCGCGTCGACGAGAATGATATTCGTAATCGTGAACGGAAGGTTCTCCCGGTTTGCGAGTTTGATGATAATCCGCCCGCCGAACGAGTGCCCTAGAAGCGTCGCCTCGGTGATTCCGAGTTCCTGCATAAATGCAACGAAGAAATCGGCAAACTGATCCACGCCCCAGCTTTCCTTCGGTTCGTCCGAACCGCCGAAACCGGGCAGGTCAAACTGCACGACGCGCATGCCCGCATTCACGCTTGCGGCAACCGAATCATACACCTCAAGCTTCGTGCCCCAGCCCTGCAGAATCACAAGCGTCCGCTCGCCTTCGCCGGTAATCTTATAGTTGATATTGTAACCCTGAACCGTAACTTTCATCCGTTTCCCCCGGTCCCGTATCCGATAAATGCTAAAAATGTCTTCCGCCTCCGCCGCCGTGGCTCGTGCCGCTGCTGCTGTAATGGCTTCCGCCGCCTCCGCCGCCGCTCCGGCTTGAAGAAGACGGCTCCGGTTTTCTGGTCTTGGTAACCTTCGAATTTAAGAAGCGTTCCCGGACATTGAAAACCTTGCTGGAGCCCGGCGCCAGGTATTCCGAAGCGCTGACCGCGGTTGCCACCGTGTTGTTCTTTGCTTTCTTGGCAGAAGCGATAATCGATACTACAATATAGATGACTACAATCATGAAGATCGTCATTCCGGTAGTCATCGGGTAGTGTTTCCATCGCGCGCGGAAACGAACCTTCTTCACAAACGTATCGGCAGCCCTGCTGACATTTCCTTTGCTTCCGAGCGAGGACTTCACCATCGAGAACAGGCGGTTCCGTGCGGACCCGTCAAAAAGCTTTTCGGATTCGCCGAACGCCCGGATCTTCAGGTTGTTCGTATCGTCCGGATCGATGAAGACGGCGATGCCGCTGTTCTTCCTGCCTGCGCCGTACCCCATGTACTTATAGTAAAGCCCGAGGTAATCCTCCGCGAAGTACTCTTCCGGCTCGTTCTGAATCATCACGAGCACGTCCATATGATACTTTTTCGAAATTTCGGCGATCTGCTTCTCAAGGCTCTTCCGCTTCGATTCGCTGAGCACTTCGCCGGGATCGATGACACGCGGCTCATCCTCGTCCGCTTCCTCGATATCCTCATAGCGGATTCCGTTGAATTCGTCAATCGTGCGGCTGTGGTTGATGTTCCTCACAACCTCGTCCACATACACCCAGATTCCCGCCTCGTAGTCCTTTTCCTTGAAGGAGCCGAGCATCTTATCGTAGATGTCTTCTACGGCGTCGTTAAAGTAATCCTGTCCGAGGCCGCAGGTTGAAATCGTGTAGTACCGCACGTTCGGATCCATGTTGACGAACAGAATGATGCCGTCCCGGTCGGGTCCGACGCCGAAGCCGACGTAATCGTAGAAATCGTCGTTGAATGATTCGCTGTCCTTGCCGTCCGCATCGGGCGCGGTAAGAACAACGACGTCAATGCCGTAGGCCCTGCGGATTTCTTCAATCTTCTCCGTCATCTTCGCTTCGCCGGAATCGGAGATGATATTCGCATAATCAAGAACTCTTGCGATGTTCGGATTGTTGTACGGCTTAAAGTATTCGGCGTTCATCATCTCGGTGCGAAGCGCCGCAGCCTCATGAGCCGGATTGAGTTCCTTCCAGAGGCGGTCGATAAATCCGACGCAGCCGTCATATGCGTTTCCGACACGCACGTAGTATTCAAAGAACAGACGCGCCTTCAGAACCGGCCACTCATAGAACAGAGAGGAACTTCCGTAAAATGTGACATGCGCCTCTTTCCTGGCGGTTTCATAAACAAGAATGACCGCCGATCCCTCCAGACCGTAGCCGGCGGGATACTTCTCGTCGAAATACGAAGCGTCGGTGAATTCATCCATCGTCGCATATCCGCACTTTTCAACCGACTCCACGATATAAATCTGCATATCGCAGTGCACGTCTTCCATAAAGCGGAATATGTACCGCGAAAGTTCCAGACGGTCCTCCTGCGGAATCGATTCCGTCAGGTCAACGACTCTGCCGAACACATAATAGTTTCCGTCTTCGGAAAGAGACGCTTTCTTGGTCTCCGTATCGGATTCCGAGGTCTTGCCGGCGTCGGAATCTTCGGAAGCGAAAGCCGTTCCGAACGAAACCAGCACGCCTAACAGGACAAGAATAAATAAGCTTAGAAATCTTCTTCTCATCTTGCCCTCCTAACCCAAGAAAAAGCCGATCAGATAGATAATCGCCGAAGCGATACCGATCCGCGTCCATTTCCAGATGCGATATACTTTTTTGGAAAACGGCAGCTCACCGACAATCTTGCCGGTCTGGCCGTTCACTGCATAATCATACTTAACGCCGTCGTACGTGATTGAGAAAACGTACACCGGGAACAGCGCATAACGGACATCGCGTCCGAACTGGCTTAATGCGGAGCTCTTCTTCGTAACCGAGGAATACCCGCTTACGGCGCTGCGAAGCTGTACTTCGGCGCTGTTCCACATGCGCTTCTTGGTCCGCTGCAGATTGGCGTCGGCGCTCACGTCGAAGCGCTCCGCCATATGACCGGACAGATAGCCGGGCTCAAACTCAATCATCTTCGAATAATCAAACGGCTCGAGCGAATCCATCATATCGTCATTCAGCCGCTTGCTGCCGTCCGCGGGCACGTTCTTAAAGGTCATCTCGCCGTCGACGTCAACCTCGTAATAGCTCGTCTCGACATAGTCGTAGGTCGCGTCGCTCCAGGATTTCGTCTTCGTGGCATTATATGTGACCGAACCGTTCACGCCCGAATCGTAAAGCCAGAACGGCTCGTAGATTCCCTGCACTTCCTGCAGCACCGGATTGTTCTTGAAAAGCTTCGGCACGAACATCTTCTTTTTGACAAATGCGTTGAAAAGGCTTATGAGCTTGCTGCGGTCCACCTCGAACGGGATGATGCAGTTCGGCCGAAGCATGCCCGTCAGGTTCTCCGAAACAAGCAGCACGTTTCCGCAATACGGACACTTCGTTGCAGACGTAATTGCGGTCGTAACGACCTCCGCGCCGCAATAGGTGCACACGTAGGAACGCGTCCCCTCAAGCTTCTCCTCGGGCACGCTCTCATGGTTCTCGTCCCAGCTGTAGCCCTCTTCGTCATTGGCCGCGTCTTTAATCTCTTCGAGAAGAAACGACCCGTCGCAGTATTCGCAGACGAAACGCTTCATTTCGTTGTCGAATTTCAACGGCATCGTACAGTTCGGGCACTTGTAGGACAGGTTCTTCAGCTGTTCGCCCGACTCCGCATGGATATTCTCTTCCATCCGACTCGCTCTCCTTTGATTACATATTTCCGAACAATAAATCCTTCATCACACCGACGAACTCGCGTAACATGTTGGTCGGCAGGTATTCTTTCTTCGACGGCGCAACAACCGGCGCCGCGTTCTTGTATCCCTGTTTCTTCGCTATCTGTAAGGACCGGAATATATGAAAATTATTCGTCACAATCCCGACCTTCGCGTCCGCTCCGGGAAGCAGTGAAAGGCTGAACTTAAGGTTCTCGGCAGTATTCGATGACCGCGGCTCCTTGATAATCCGCGAGCCGTCAATCCCCTTCTCTTCGGTCAGGTACCGGTACATTCCGTCCGCCTCCGGAAACGGCTCGTTCGGTCCCTGCCCGCCCGACACGATGCAGACGGTATCCGGGTGTTTATAAAGGTACTCCGCCGCCCGGTCAAGCCGGTACTTAAGGACAAGACTCGGACGGTCCTCAAACACCTGTGCGCCGAGCACGATCAGGTAGTCGACGTCCTCTTCCCGATCCCCGAAGTGCGAGAAGATAATCCCTTCCACGATAAGAAACAGCAGCAGCCCGATGCCGATACACGTAAGAAACGCTATCCGGATTCCTTTCGGGAGCTTACTCCATACATGAAACGGCACGCATGCGGCAAATGTTAAGAACACCGCCCCGCCGACCAGAAAGACGACATAGAAGGCCGTTCCGGTCGCCGCCCGCCGCACGAAAAGCCCGTATCCGGTCAGGATTAAGGCGAGTACCGCATAGACGGACATGCGTACATATTCCGATGCTGTAAGGTGCGAAAACATGGCTCTTCTCCTCCTCCGAAACACACGGAATTATTATACCATATCACGACGCAAAAAACAAGGACAAGGGTGGCATGAACGGCAACCGAAATGCCGTTCTACCGACCCTTGCCCTCTTTGCACAGGTCCTTAAGAAAACAGGTCTCACACTGCGGTTTCCGGGCGGGACAGATGCTCCGCCCGTGCGCAATGATCTGAATGTTCCATAAAATCCATTGTTCCTTCGGAAGGAGCCGCATCAGATCCTTCTCAATCTGCACCGGATCCTCCGATTTTGTGAGCCCGAGCTTCCGTGAAATCCGCTTCACGTGCGTATCGACAACGATGCTCGGCTCGTGAAACACATTTCCGCGTATCACATTTGCCGTCTTGCGCCCGACACCCGGGAGTTTCGTCAGAAGCTCGATATCGGACGGCACAACGCCGCCGTAACGCTCCGCAATCTCCTTCGAGCACGCGATGATGTGCTTCGCTTTGTCGTGATAGAAACCGGTCGGGCGGACGTACTCTTCCACCTCCGAAAGCTCCGCGTTCCCGAGCACTTCGGGCGTCGGAAACCTCTTGAACAGTTCCCTCGTCACGATGTTCACACGGGCGTCGGTGCACTGCGCGCTCAGAATCGTCGCGACCAGAAGCTGCCACGCGTCCTCGTGGGTTAAGTAGCAGGTCAGATCGGTCGTATAGTGTTCGTTCAGCCGCCCGCAGATGGCCTGCACGCGCTCCTTAGTTGTTAACCTTGTGGTGTGCTCCATAACTTGTCTCGTCTAACGGCAGGAACGTGTAACCGTTCGCCAGACCCCATTTGATGATTTCCTCAACCGCGTCCACGCTGAAGCCCTTGATATCATGCTGCAGTACAACCGCAGGCTTGCCCTTCAGTGCGGCAATGCCGTTGATGACGTTCTTATAAACCTGCTCGGTCGAAATCGGTTTCGCTTCCGCATCCCCGCTGCTGACATTCCAGTCAAAATAGTAAATGCCCTTCTCTTCCGTCATCTTCACAAGCTCGGTCATGATGCCCTTCTTGTAGTTGCGGCTTACGGTATTCGAGCTGCCGCCGGGGAAGCGCATCAGATTCGTCCTTACGCCGGTCAAATCGTAAACCAGATCCTGCATCTGATAGTAGTAATCGAAGAAGTCGTCGGTCGACGTGTAAAGCAGCTTATAATCGTGCTTCCACGCGTGCACCCCAACCGTATGGCCGCGTTTTGCCTCCTCGGCAATCATCTCGTCCATATTGTTGTTACATACGAAAAATGTGACCTTGACGTCGTATTTGTCGAGGACATCAAGAAGCTTCTGCGTATAGGGGCCGGGGCCGTCGTCGAAGGTCAGATAGACGACTTTGCCGAGGGCCTCCGCCTCGTCGCCGAGCGGTCTTGCGCGCTCCACGATATGGATGACGCGGTTTGCGGTTCCGATGTTGCCGAACGAATCGGTTACCGTGTAGGTCAGCTTGTAGTCGCCGATAACCGTGTTGTCAACGGTACCGTCAACCGTAATCTGCTCCGTCAGGTCGCCGTCGAGGTTGTCCTTCGCGGTAGCGCCCGGATCCGCGAACGGAGCTCTCCGCTCGGATGTGATTTCGGCGTCGCCGAGAAGCGTAATCACCGGCGGAACCGGGTCGGTGTATTCAATCGGACGCTCCGCCGTTGCTTTGTTTCCGGACGAATCTGTCACGGTATAAACAATCCTGTCCCCGGTCTCGGTCCGCTCGACCTTATCGGTGATGTCGCCATCATAGTTGTCGGTCGCAGTAAAGCCTTCCTCTTCGTATTTCGAGCCCGGAAGCGTATAGTACCCCTCCGTCGTCTTAAGTGTAATGACAGGCGCAACATCGTCGAAAACGCGGATTGTGTAGGTTTCCGAAATCTCCGTTCCCTTGTACTCCGCGCTTACCTTAATCGTGTAGGTGCCGACCTTGTTCGTGTCGTACACGCCTTCGATCTTCGGCGTCAGCTCAACCGCTTTCTCCACATAGCGTCCGGTTGCCAAAGCGCGGATGCCGAGTTCCGGACCGGAACCGACCCGCACATCGGTGCGCTCAATCGACAGCTGCATGTTGTACAGCGAGCGCCGATACAGATAGATTGACGTAACGGCAACCGCCGCCGCGCACAGACAAATCAGCGAAATCCATACTTTCTTCATCTTTCTCCTTCTTTCTCTTTCCCCGAAAATGTAATGAGGCGCCCATAAAGGCGCCTCGGTTTATTGCATCCGTTCGGATACCTGTCTTACATGGACGTATAACCGCCGTCCACCGGAAGGATGACACCGTTTACATAGGTGCTGAGCGGAGACGCAAGGAAAAGCGTCGCCGTATCCAGTTCTCCTTCTCTCCCGTAGCGCGCAATCGGGATCATTGTTTTCGCATAATTCTGGAAAAACTCGGAATCAAGTGTTTCCTTTGTGAGAGGGGTCTCAAAATACCCCGGGCAGATCGAGTTCACCGTGATGCCCTTATCGCCCCATTCGCATGCAAGCGCACGGGTAAGGTTCACGAGACCGCCCTTCGCAGCGTGGTACGGGGAAGCCGGAGCAATCTTGTTGCCCACCATTC
>CAMZEW010000018.1:0-22072 GCA_947305875.1 uncultured Lachnoclostridium sp. | reverse complement strand
CCTGGGCGAGCGGAAGGGCGACGAGCCGCAGTTTGACCCCGGCGTACTGACCGAAGGCGATACGACCTACCTGTTCACCGGCTTCTGCGGACGCGGCGACAAGAGCCGCCACGGCTCCCAGCTGACGGTTCTCGGACCGGACATGCTGACGATTGTGAAGGAACCCCGGATTGTCGTTCCGGGCTCCTGCTACAGCGAGGGCACCGAGTTTGAGAAGCATGCGTTCTTCGAGGCTTCGTCGATTCGTAAGTTCGACGGCCGGTACTATTTCATTTATTCTTCCGAGGTTATGCATGAACTTTGCTACGCAACGTCCGACAGCCCGGAAGGCCCGTTCAAGTACGGCGGTGTTATCGTAAGCAACAGCGACTTCCACATCGATACCTACAAGGATGCGGAGACGCCTGCGGCGTACGGCGCGAACAACCACGGAAGCCTGATTCAGATCGGCGACAAGCGTTATATCTTCTATCACCGCCAGACAAATGCCACGTGGTATTCCCGTCAGGGCTGCGCGGAAGAGGTGAAGTTCGCTCCGGATGGCTCCATCAAGCAGGTCGAGATTACTTCGTGCGGTTTGAACGGCGGCCCGCTTCGTGATACGGACGAAATCCCTGCTCACATCGCGTGCAATCTGTTCAACAAGGAAATCACGCAGCCGATGCACTGGCTTGTCGGAATCGGCAACCAGCCGCGCATCACGATGGACGGTAGGGACGGGGACAGAGGTCCATCCTACATCGCGAACATCGGCGACGGAACGACCATCGGTTTCAAGTACATTGCTTTTAAGGGCGTGAAGGAGATTGAGCTGACGGTTCGCGGATATATCCACGACAGTTTCGAGGTTCGGACCGAACTGAACGGACCGGTTATCGGCACCGTCAAAGTCGATTCCTCCGACGTCTGGGAGAAGTATCGCGCCGCTTGTCCGATTCCGGACGGCGTGTCCGCTCTGTACCTCACAAAGGTCGGCGGAGGTAACGGACACCTGTTGTCTGTCAAATTTATCCATTAAAACTTGCAGGGCACCCGCTCGGGTGCCCTGTTTTGTCACATTTTGCGGCAGAAAAACGGCAATTTTGGCATAAAAATGCAAAATCTTGTTGTTTTTTTGCTTGCGTTCTTTCATATATGGGAGTAAAATCAAAGTAACATAATACTGACGCGATTCCCAAAACGGCGATTTGCGACGGAAGGAATCGGACGCGTCAGTATTTGTGGTTTTTATAGCGCAATAAAATTTGCAGGAATTTAGGAGGAAAAGAAAATGCGTAGCAAAAGATTAATTGCTCTTATGCTCACCATCGTGATGGCTTTCTCGATGAGCGCGACGGCGTTTGCGACTGTGCAGCAACCACCCGTCGATATGAACGAAAAGGGCGGCGAGGCTGGAAACTTTGCGGACGGCGGTGATGAGACTGAACTGACGGTTCAGCAGAAGCAAGTCGTCATTTATAAGCAGCTGATTGCTTATAACCCAGAGAACCTTGACGTGAATGCACCGACGATTACTTACGGCTATACTATTGCTCCGGCAACGGTCGGCTCTTACACCGTGATAGACGGACAGAATCCTGCGGTAACGGCTGATGTAAAGGCGGGGAAAGGGACTCCCGGCATTACTGCATCTGTTGCATTGACGAATGCGACTCCCCTGGAAACCGCTTCTGCCGGAAAAGAAAACAATTTCCCGATTACGATTGATTTTTCGGGCGTAGTATTCGGGAGCGCCGGTGTATATCGTTATGAGATTACGGAGACGGTAGAAGGAATTGCTGCTACCGGAATAACTGCAGGAACTTCCGAACGCAAGCGTTATATGGATGTATATGTTAAGGCAAATGCTAATTGTGGTGATGGAACCGCTGCAGCTGATTGGGATATCTACGGTTACACCTGCTTTGTTGTGAATGGCTCCATTGAGGCAACAACTAAGGCTAGCGCTGCCAAGACAATTGGATTCGGTTCATACACGCTCAGTTCTAAGGATTATACTGCAGACAGCTACTATACATATAATCTTCAGATTGGTAAGATTGTTGACGGCGATGCGTATGCCAAGAAGAATATTGCATTCCCGTTCACGGTTATCTTTACGAATGCAGCTGTTTCCGGTTCGATTGATATCTCTTCAGACGTCGAAGGAACTGCAACCGGATTTGTAGACCCTGCAGCCGCAGCCCTTTCTGCGGGAACAACGAATGGTGTTGTGAGCATTAAGAGCGGTGCAACCGTTAAGTATGTTGGTATTCCTTGCGGAACCGATGTCGAAGTTTATGAGACGAATATTGCGACCGGCGTAACTTATGAGGTTACGACTGCGAATTCGACGACAACGGATGTTGTAGACGCTTCCGTAACTTCTACTTCGACCGCTCCTACCACTGCCGTTGCCCAGCCCAGCCCGAAGGAAGAAGCTTACCAGTCCACGAAGTCTGTTGTGGATACAACGGCTGATACCAAGGAAGACAGCCTGATCACCATCAGCGTTACGAACAAGTATTCCACCATTTCCCCTACCGGTGTGATTGTTCGCTATGCTCCTTATGCACTTGTGCTGATCTGCGGCATTCTGTTGCTGCTGCTCGGCTGGAAATTCCTTCGCCGTAAAGAAACGGCATAATATCCTGCTTGATATATAACCCCAGTGGTTAGTCGGGGCTTTCAAGACCCGACGGCTACCCGAAAGATAGCTGTCGGGTCTTTACCCTTTGGCAGGACAGGAGAGTTCTATGACGGACGAAACCAAATTGAAGGAACTGCTTGATGAGGATCCGGAGCAGGTCGCACCTCTTCCCGATGAACTTGCGGAAAATGTGACCGCCGCGGGCGCAGACAGCGAAAACCCGCCGGAACCCGATCCCGATGAAGACGCTCCTTCCGTAGCGGCGGAACAATTATCCAAAGACGAGAAAGGATGGAAGAACGAGCAGAGGTTTCTGGTGTGCCTCATCGCATTTCTCGTCGTGATATGGATTCTGTTCTTTAAGATTATCGGAATCACGCACATGCCTAACGATTCGATGGAGCCCCGCGTGGATGCGGGCGACCTGCTCGTGTTCTACCGGCTCGATAAGAAGGCGTCGTTCCAGGACATCATTGTTTTTGAGAAGAAGATTGACGGGAAGAAGACGCTGTGCGTCGGCCGTGTGATGGCGGCCCCCGGAGATACCGTGGATATCAGCGATGACCACCGGCTCGTCGTGAACGGCAATTCCATCATAGAATACGGTTCCTATTACACCGCGCTCTATAAGCGCGAAGACCGGGTGAATTACCCGATAACACTCGGACCGGACGAGTACTTCGTACTTGCCGACAATCGGGACCAGGGCGTGGACAGCCGGTACTACGGACCGGTGAATCAGAAAGAAATTCTCGGAACGCTGATTACGCTGTTCCGACGCAATAAGTTTTAGAATACTGACGAAAGGAGACGCGGATGCGGTTTATAAAGTGGAAAAGTTTACTTAACATGCTGAGCTTCGGCGGCATCCGTGTTATCGTTGTTTCGTCGGCATTGCTCGGGTCGGTGCTCGTCACATACGGCGGATATTCTCTGTATGAGCAGATGTATACGCAGAACAGGGCGTTCAATACCGGCGTTGAGCGGTTTGAGAATACCACGCAGATTCAGGAAGCGCAGCAGTCGCTTACGGATTCTCTGCAGGATTACCGAGCCTGGATCCGGGTGGAAGACACGCACATTGATTACCCGGTGGTGCAGGGCAAGGACGACGTATATTACGCAAGCCATGACATCAACGGAAACAGCAGCCTGACCGGCGCGATTTATATGGCAGCAGACAACGCCTCGGACATCAGCGACAATTACATTGTCCTGTACGGTCATCATATGGACAACGGGGCTATGTTCGGCGATCTGGACCGCTATACGGACGAGTCCTTCCTCAAATCCCATAACGAAGGAGTTCTGATCTGCGCCGACAATATGTACGACGTAACATTTTTCGCCGTAGTTAAGACAGACGCTTACGACGAGGCCGTATATAAGGCCGGAAACCGCGACCTTAACGACCTGCTTGCCTATGTGAACCGGCACGCGCTCGTCAGCACCGGAGCGGACGTGAGCGGCGCGAAGAAGATTATCGCGCTGTCGACCTGCGCAAGCGCGCAGACGAACGGCCGTCTGATTCTGTTCGGCGAGATGAAACCCGTCGAGAAGGCAACCCCGACACCGACCGAAGAGCCGACCGGGGAGCCTACCGTTACGACCGAACCGACCGCGCCTCCGAAACCGACCGAAGAAGCCGGACTTACTCCGACTCCCGAGCCGACCGGAGAACCGACCGTAACCGTTACGCCGGCGCCCACCGGCGAACCGACGCCGACGGCGGAACCCACTGAGGAACCGACTCCGACAGCGGAACCGACCGCCGAGCCGACTAAAGATCCGACCAAAGAGCCGACCGAGGCGGTAACCCCGACTCCGACCGAAGAGCCGAAGTCCGGCATCAGCAAGTTCTTTGACCGTTTCCTGCCGGGCGGCAGCTCTTACGGCGAGGACGCATGGGCGCTTCTTAACTTGATCTGCCTGTTGGTTTCCATATACATTCTGCTTCCGGGCCGCCGTGTACCTACGAAATACGGCCGTATCAAACAGGCTCAGGAAGCGGCGGGAGTCTCCGAGGATGCGGTTACCCGCTTTACCCGGAAGTTCATTGCAGGTATTGTAATTGAGGCTGTGCTTGCCGTTTCGTCAGTTGTAATCTATGTCGTAACGGAGAATATGCATAAACCGATGGTACTCATCGACAAATGGACACCGCTTATGCTCGGTGTTGTGGTAGCCGGCGTGGTAGCGGACCTTGTCCTGACTAGATTTCGAGAGGGATAGAACAAAGTGAAACGTTTTCTGGCAATTCTGATGGTAATCGTGATGATGCTCGGAACCGTGGGCCGTGCCTCCGCAGTTGATGCGGACGGTGCAGGAACACGGGGGCTTGGTGCGTCCTCGGATGACCGGCAGATGCTCAGTAAGACCATCACCTGTTCCGATAATTCGTCCTATTCGATTCAGGTTACTTATCAGAATACATCCGGAATTCCGATGGACGGCACCGAGCTTCTCGTGAACGAGATTCTGCCCGGCGATTCCGGTTATGACGCGTATGTCGACGCTTCGGCCACCAAGGTCGGCGTGAATTCCGAAGAAATCGGATTTACGCGTGTATTTGACATTCAGATTGTTTCCATCGCGGACCACAGTGTGGTTTACGAGCCCGAGGGCGGCGTGGACGTGCAGATTACGATGCAGGGCAGCAGCCTTGAGGAGTATGAGCAGGTAGATGTGTTGCATTTTACGGAAGATACGCGCACGGACGCCGAGACCGTCTGCAACATGGATACGACGGTAAGCGGCGAGACGGTTGCGTTCACGACCGAAAGTTTCTCCGTATACGTTATCGTCGGCCATGAGGGCGGCGAAGCGGTTACGCCGCGCGTCGAATTCCATTACATCTCCCCGGAAGGCACCGAGAGCGGCGCGACCTACACGGCAGGTCCGTATTGCTTCGAGAACCAGAGCAATGCAGGCGGTCAGGACGACGAGAATGTCTTCTGGACGCAGATTGTCAAGGACGGCGAGACGCTGACGCATGTGCCGACTCCTTCGGATATTGAAAACAGCCATTTTGAAGGCTGGTATGTTGTGAACTGTTCGTCCGATACGGTATCGACCTCCGGGCAGACCGGAACATATACATACCGTTGGCCCAAGAACCCCGAGCGGCAGCAGTTTGATAAGACGGTTTCCGTTTCAATCTCCGGAACGACCGTAACCTATACGATTGACGGCGTTTCCCATTCCGGAGAGGCCGATTCCGAAGGCTGCCTGCATGTTTACTTGGCACCGCTTTATATGAACTACCGCTTCGTTGATTTCAACGATTATGACGGCAATCTTGTGGCACGCAAGCTGCTTGTTCTCGGTTCCGAGGGCGAGGCTACTGTCCGCATCAGCGACGTTACGACGATCAATCCGGACAGCGACCATTACTTTATGGGATGGTCGACCGTTCCCGCGAAGACCGACGATCAGACGCCTGCCGATACCTTCCTGATTTACGAGGACGGTTACATTGTTGATACGAGCATTACGCTGAAAGCCAATACCGACGGCACTTTCGATATCTATGAGGGCACCGAAGCGACCGGTACGCCGAAGATTACTTCTTATGCCGCTACGGGCAACGGTGACGTCGTTCTGCACGCCGAATTCGAGCTGGCACACTGGCTTCGTTTTATTGCCGGTGAGAACGGTTGGGGCGCTCTGTACGTTCCCGCGGACTATCTTGTAGGCAATACGCCGGCTTCGAACCTGCCGACGACCAACCGCGTGGGATATCATTTTGCGGGATGGTGGACCGGCTGGCAGGACAAGACAACCGGAACGATTTACTATGTGGAGCAGGTTACGGACGCAAACGGCGCGATTCTGCCCGGCGTAACGGCTCCTCTGCTCAATAATGACGCGGCAGGTACGGAAAATGTGACCGGTACCTCCGCAGCCAACGTAAGCGCCACCATCGATGCGCGCAAGACCGGAAGCATCACGGGCGGCGAGCTGACGATGACCGACCATTCGTATCTGTTTGCGAAGTGGACGCCCGAGACCGAGGCGGAGTACACCGTTGTCATCTGGATGCAGAAGGTTACCGACAGCGTTGACGCAGACCTTACGCCTGTGCAGTACGAAGCTTGGATTGAAGCCTACAAGGCAGCTCATCCGGGCGCTACGGACGAGCAGGCGGCGGAGGCATGCACGGCCGCCGGGCATTCGGTGAAGACGTACGATTACCACTCCTCGTATGTAGATATATGTCACGATACCTCGCAGCCAGTCGGATCGACCAGTGATGACCGTACCACCAATGCGACGGGATTCGCACTTGCGCCAAATGTGACGTACTCGGGAAGTACTCTGTACTCTTATAGTGTTGACGCTAAGGTTGACCCGCAGGGCACCACGGTGTTCAACGTGTACTTCGACCGGAATAAGCATACGTTTACGTTCCAGGATCATTATTATCAGATTGCAGATGATAATGAATATAGATATGGTGTTGTAAATGGTCGATATGTATCTCTGACGCGACGTAATTCTGGAACATACTGGAATCCGAACTATTATTATACATATACTCAGAATAATCAAACAATAACGTATACCGGAACCCGTTATGCGCGTTCCAACAATACATGGTACACTGCGACAACAATCACTGCTCTTTACGGTCAGGATATCTCCGGCTATTTCCCGATTGTTGCGGATAGCGGTGTAATCTATAATCAGGGTGAAAGATGGGCTCCTCAAAACTCATCGACATATTCACAGGTGCTTGTAATCGTCAATCAGATGCCGGACGAAGATATAGTATTCAATTTGAACACTTCTAACAATGTGCCAATGACGTTGAATTATTATGTGGAGGCATTAAGAACTGATCAATATGATTATTTTTACACTGGAAAATATTTTCATTTATATAGTTCCATTACGGCAAGATATAATTTCGTTACGGAGGATGAAGACTTTATAGATATTTACGGATTCACCAAGTACGGTACTGATCCTGAATCAACTAGTGGAACGATATACGGGGACACGGTAAACTTCTTCTATCTCCGCAAAGACTTCTCGCTGACCTTTGATACGAACTATCCGGGCGGCGTGACATTTGACGAGAATGGCGCGACTACGGAAGCAACGGTTATCTCGGGCATCCCGTTCGAGACTGTCCTGTCGCAGTATGCGTCGACGCCTAGCCCGAATGTGCCTGACCATTACGTGTTCGACGGCTGGTATGAGGACGAGAGCGGCACGACACCGTTCAACTTCGACGACCCGAACGGAATCCAGGGCGATAAGATTGTCTATGCGAAATGGTACCCCGTTTACTACCTGATTGAGATTGATCCGGCAGGCGGCACACTTGCAGGTCCGAATGTGACCAACCAGTCGTCTTACTTCTGGCTGCAGTACGGTACGACAATCGGACGTTACGACACGTTCCGCGATTACATTGAGGTAGACACCACCGATGCGGCTGTTGCAGCCGATATCGCGGCGAACCCGCAGAATTATTACTACTATCGTTATGTAAACTTCAACCGGTTCGAGCATTCGCGCTGGAGCGGTTACAACGTGGCGGACCTTTACTACGTAGATCCTGCCGACACCGCGGCGATTGATCTTGAGAAGGATAATGAAGGTATTAAGCCTTCGTTTGACCGTCTTGCGGAGTATATCAGTCTTGCGGATTATCACGGTGCGGACGATACATTTTATCAGTATCTTGCGGCACATGTTCAGGCTGACTCGAGCTATCCCGACGAGTCCACTGCGGACTACTGGGACAGCCAGTATGTGAACACGTCTCATGTATACCGTAAGATTGCTCTCGGGGATCCGACTTATACCCTCGTAGGCTGGTACTGCGACGGGGCACCGTATGATTTTTCGTCGGCGGTGACCGCACCGGTTAAGCTGACGGCCGTATGGCGTCAGAGCGGTGCTTATCGCCTGCATTATTCCCCGAATATGACGGAGCAGGTGAATGGAACCTATGTGTTCGGAACGCTGACCAATTCGCCTTATGACCCGAGTGAGAGCGACGAAGGATATTCCGACGGCGGTATCGCTGTTATCGGTACGGCTCCCAACTCGATTCACGGCGGCAGCGGCGACGATAATGTATATATTTTCGAAGGATGGCGTCTTGTCAACGCGAGCGGCCAGCCGATCGATGAGAACGGCAATGTGATCTCGGGCACGGGTACGTTGTATCAACCCGGTGATTCGTTCACGGTACTTAATACCATGGCAACAAATGGTGTTATCAACCTTGAAGCTTACTATACGAATGTCAGTGATTCCGCAAGAAGACCGCACACGGTCAACCTGATTCTGGACGCGAACACGGCCGAGCACGGCGAGGTTGTTCCTTCCGCATCCAGCAACTGGGCATGGGTAAAGCCCGGCACCATTCAGGCGGACACCTCTGCTAACCAGATTCTGTTCGGCGATACGCAGAGTAACGTTTCCGTGCATCTGAGTGATTTTGCGGATTCCTTCCGGAATTCCTATAAGTACTACCTGCTTGGATTCGACGAAGGAAGCAACTGCGGAGCAGCGTACGATGCGGGCTCGGCAGCGGACGGTCTCCGTTCCGGTTATCCTTTCATCGCATCCTATGCAGCTGATTCGGTTATCGGTATTGACCTTGCCGATCCTTACCCGAACCATCTGTATGCGGTTTGGGAGCCGATGGTGTATGTCACATTTGTCAATGATACGGAAGCGGATATTGTGCTGACGCTCTCCGCGACAGGTCCGAATGTCCTGTCCGTAGTGAACGAAGCCAACGGCGTATGTGAGCGTACTCCTGTTTCGGATACGGGAAATGTGACGGTGCCGGCCGGCGGACAGGTGAAGCTCGTTCTCCCGTACGGCGAGGGTGAGCAGATTACGGCTTCTGCAGTGAATAACCACAACGGATACCGCATGAGCGTAAGCAGCGTCTTCGCAGGAAACAGCAACAATGCGGCGACGCAGGTGGAAGGCTCGCAGGAAGTGAATTACGGCGATACCGCTTCGATTACGGACACGCTGTATTTCGATGAAACCGGTACGATTGTGACCTTCACGGAAGACGTTGTGAAGTACGTATTCTACGATGTGAAAGGCGGAACCTGGAGAGAGACCAACACCGGCACGAACGAGAATGCACAGTACGTACAAGACAGCGGAGACGTTTATTCGCTGAGCGCGGTTGCGATTGATGCAATCGGCGGTTATGAGCCTACTGCTCCGACAATGAATAATAGCATATTCGTAGGCTGGACTCTGTACCCTGCAATTGCGGCGCAGACCGATTTCAGCGGAACGAGTGCAGTGACCTGGGGAACCGGAGAGAATGCTGTCACGATTACACCGGACGCTGACTCTAATCTTCTCGCGAAGATTAAGAGCGATTACCTGTGGGATTTCACGGAGCCTGCTCCTCTTGGCCGGACGCTGTACGCAGTTTGGAGCGAGCAGGTGACGGTGACGTTTGATATTCGATCTGCAGATAGTATGACTAATTATCTTCATAATTGGACGGATCCAGACCATGAGCTTTATGTAGGGACCGGATATACCAGAACGGTTACTATTGCAAAGGGTGACAAGGTACCGCAGCCGACTAATCCAACAACATCGCGGATTAACAATGCTTCATTCCTGTACTGGGTTTACAATCCATCCAACCCGATTAATGCGTATACTACCTATCGTGGTACTACTACGAATCCCAGCAATATAAATGCGGCGAATATATTCGATTTTGCCAAACCGGTGACTGTGAATACGACACTCGCGACATCCTGGACCGGAGCGCATATCATTCCAGTGACAATTACTAAACAGGTAATAGATCCGCTGAATGATACGACGAAGAGCTTTGATTTTACTTATACAATTAAAACGTACCGGTATGCAAGCAATGGCGGTTCAACCGCTACGGAGCAGCAGGATCATAGGTTGGAATCTGAGTTTACATTGACTGCCGGCGAGTCGGAAACGATAGAATTGTATTATTGGGGCGTGGATTCAAATAACGGAACTCGCTATTTCTACTATCAAACTCTTGAGATAGCAGAGAAGGATTATTCAACCGAGTATGAATTGAGTGTAGATTCTTTGGTTAATGCTACGGAGAACGGCGGAACTGTTACTGTTAATCCGTTCCCTGAGAGTATGAGTTTTTCCGGCGGAAATGGTAATACCGCCAGATACTTCCATTATGGAACCGGAAACTATTATTACCGTGTAAACAATAACACCTGGTATTCGTCGAACGGCTATAATCCGCAAACTACGACCTACCCCGTTCAATCTGCTTCCGCCACCTTCACTAACACGCGGAAGATGCAGACTATTACCGTCGGCAAGACGGTGGCTGATGATTATCCGGCCGGAACGTTCACATTTACCGCAACGGTGCTTTATAAGGGCGTGACGGCAGACGGATACGACACGAACGATTTCACGGACGGTGTGAGAACGTTCACGTTGCAGCACGGCGAAACGGTTGATTTGCTCGTTCCGTACGGCGCGACGCTCGTTGTTGAAGAGGATGTGCCGGATGAGTACAACGTGGCAGCCGATTCGAGTGACTTTACGGACGCGGATGCGGCGGATGAGTCATTTACCGTTGAAACGGTCGACAAGGACGGCGAGATAACGTTCACGAACACGCACAAGCCGTTCGCGGCGCCGACCGACGCGAAGCTCGACTGGAAGCCGTTCCTGTGGATGCTGCTTCTCGGCATGATGCTTTTCGGATTGTTCGTCATCGGACGCCGGAAGAAAGAAGAGTAAAGAAAAAATAACGAAAGCCCCGGATATCATATTCCGGGGCTTTTCTTATGCGTCTTATTCGGGCTTGTCGGAGATCTGAATCCGCTCTGAAAGCTGCCTGTCATCCATGCGGTAGAGCGCGTCAATCAGGTAATTGCGGCAGGAAGCGTTGCCGTCCTCCGGGCTCATACGGGCCGCGGCGATTTCACCGGCCAAACCCATCGCACCGACGGCAGTGGCACAGGCGTCAAGGTAAGCGGCTTCGGAGATTTCGGACGGGTCGTCCGGAGTTACGGCTGCGAGAAATGCTCCGACCAATGTCGAGAGCATGCACCCTGCGCCGGTAATCTGTCTTAGTATCGGGTCGCCGTTCTTTACGTAGCGGCTCGACTTGCCGTCCGTGATGTAATCGGTCTCACCGGACATGATGACAATGCACTCTAACGTGCGCGCAAGCGCGTCAGCAGAAGCAATTCCCGTGTCATCAGGGGCCACAGCGGGAGTCGGCATCTTCACGCGATAGTTTGTAATCTGGTTCGCCGTAAGCGTCAGATTAGAAGCAAGACCTGCAAGAAATGTAATCTCGCGCTTATTCCCGCGGATAGCGGTAAGCGGCAGGTCATGAAGGATGGACGCGGCAATGTCCGTACGGAAAGCGGACGCGCCGACGCCGACCGGATCAAATACAACCGGGTGACCGAGGCCGACCGCCTCGTGGCCCGCGGCAAGCATCGCAGCAAGCGACTCAAGGCGCGGCGTCCCGAGGTTGATCACAAGCGCGCTGCTTTTTGAAGAAATCTCGGCCGTCTCTTCGGGACAGTCCGCCATGACCGGAACCGCTCCGCACGCAAGCAGCAGATTGGCGCAGTCGTTGGACGTCACATGATTGGTTATGCAGTGAACTACCGGGTGCTTTGCCCGCAGTTTCTCAAAATACCTGTCAGTCATAGGAATCCTCCCTTTTTAAGCATTATACACGAAGCCCTGCGGTTTTCAAAGAAAAATGTGCTTCCCGCACCGTTCGATGCGAGAAGCACAGCAGTCAGGATGTGTATTGTATGGTTAAGCTCCGTGTACGAAACCGGAACGTAACAGCTTATTGATCGGGTCGGCGCCCTCCGACGTCACGGCGCTGTTCGCTTCGGTCCTGCCGCAGGCAGACAGAACAAGCGCCATGACGAGTGTCAGAAGTATCGCATCTATCTCTCTTTTAAGGTTTGTAAATTGCTTCATAAAGTATCTCCTTTCAAAAAAGGAGCGGCGCCGCCGTCGGCGCGTGGTTTACTTTTCGTTTTCTGACTTGACTATAACCGACGAAAAGGGCGAAACTATGATGAAAATGTGGAAAAAGTGTGGAATCTGAGCTATAATCTCTTCAGGATCAGAGAAAGGCAAAACGATGAGCGGACATTTATACATTATAAGACACGGAAAGACCGACTGGAACGACCAGCGCAAACTGCAAGGCCAGACGGACATTCCGTTAAATGAGGAAGGCAGGCTTTCGGCTTCGGCTGCTGCCATAGAGTACAAGGACATCCCGTTTGATTTATGCTTCTGTTCGCCGCTTCAGAGGGCGCGCGAGACGGCGGAGCTTCTTCTTGAGGGACGCGATGTGCCGGTGCGGTATGACGACCGGCTTAAAGAGATGGCATTTGGCGTTTGTGAAGGGCTTGCAAACAGCTTTCAGATGCCCGACAGCCCGGTCAACGAGTTTTTCTTCCACCCGGAGAATTACCGTGTGCCGGTCGAGGGCGGTGAGAGCACGTACGACCTTATCGGGCGGACCGGCGGGTTTTTAAAGGAAGAGGTGTACCCGCTGCTTGAGGATGGGAAGAACATCCTGATTGTCGGCCACGGCGCAATGAATTCGAGCATCATCTGCCAGGTGCGCGCGCTTCCGGTGTCGGAGTTCTGGAGTGCGGGCATTCCGAACTGTAAACTGATTCAACTGATCTGAGGATGGTTATGGTTAAGCTGTTACGTTACTCAAAAACGAATACGTATCTGGTAAAGGGGGACAGGTCTGCCCTCCTTTTTGATACCGGCTGGGCGGGAACCTTCGCGGATTTCTGCCGGACGCTCGGTGAGGCCGGAGAGACGCTTCAATCGATCGATGCGATTCTCATATCGCATTACCACCCGGACCATATGGGCATCGCGCAGGAGATTGCGAATCACGGCCCGGTGATTCTCGCGGCCGACGTGCAGAAGCCGTTTCTACATTCGGCTGACGCGGTTTTTGCGAAAGAGGGGACGCAGTTCGCTCCGATTAAGGATGAGGCTGTCCGGTTCTTCGGCTGTTCGGAGAGTCGGGCGTTGCTTTCGGAATTCGGAATCGACGGGGAGATTCTTCCTACGCCCGGACACAGCGATGACAGCATCTCTCTGTGCCTTGATGACGGCACGATTCTTGTCGGGGACCTGAATCCTTTATACGAGCTTGAGTGCCACGCGGGAACGGAGATTGAAACAAGCTGGAAGCTGCTTCTTTCAAAGAATCCGAGGCGTGTTCTGTACGGGCACGCGAGGGAAGCGGTGCTGAGGGGTGACAGTGAAGGCAACGCAGAGCAGTCTTCGCCCGCCTCTGAAAGAGAACTCTACCGCCTCGTTTCTTCAATCATGAAATACATCGACAAGGGCTTCCCTCTCGGGAAGATTCACAAAAAGACCGGCGCGCCGGCGGAGTTTATCGAGCAGGTAACCCGCATGTACCTGACACATCAGAACGTCGGTGTTCAGGGAATCCTTGACAGGATCGAACTCCGAAAACTGTTCTGAAAACCATTACATTGAAGGCGGAGCTGAAACCTCTCCATAACACGAGCCCGGTTAAAAGCCGGGCTCGAAGTTTGTCGCGCGGCAGGACGAAAGGCAACCTGCCCTCCTTCTTCCGGCCACCCGCGTTGCCTTTTCCGCCTTGTGGCTGGTCCAAAAGCAACCTAATTGGATGATTCCTGCTTTATAGGTTGCCTTTGTCACTTCAGGGCGGGGTAAAAGGCAACGCGACTGGCTGTTAATGGTATTTCCGGTTGCTTTTCCCACTCCACGGCGGGGTAAAAGGCAACCCAGGCACAGGTTAACAGCCCCAAAGGTTGCTTCTTCTCCGCCCGATGTGGCCAGGGGAAGCCGCAAGCAGGCCATGAATTATCTGTAAAGTTTCGAATAATCGTTGACATGGTATTGAAAACTATGTATAATGTTCACATAGACCGCGAAAAATGGAATGGGTTACGATGTCGTTTTCCGCGAGAATATGTAAAGAGGCATTAGCATGTTTCAGATACTGGTGGATTCCGGGGCGAATATCCCGGCGGAACTTACGAAAGAATATAACATCGGCGTATTGTCGTTTATCAATCATATTGACGGGCGGAACGAAACCTGCTACCTTCCGGACCTGACGCCGGAGGAGGAGCGGGCGCGCGGGAAGGAGTTCTACGATTCGATGCGGAGCGGCATGACCGTTCAGACCGGTCTGATCAGCATCGGCGAGTTTGAAGAAGCCTTTCGCGAGGTACTTACTAAGGGCGAGGACGTGCTCTGCCTGACAATCAGTTCAGGCATCAGCGGCACATTCAATTCTGCTCGAATTGCGGCACGGGAGGTGTCGGGGGAGTTTAAGGATAGATTCATTCGCCTGATTGACACGAAGAACGCTTCGCTGGCAGCAGGCATACTTGCCATCTACGCATCCGAAATGCGCGCGAAGGGCATGGACGTCAACGCGGTTGCGGACTGGCTTGAAAGTAAGTCCGGCGAGATGAACGGCGTTTTCACGGTCGATGACCTGAAGTATCTGTCGCGTACCGGGCGGATTACGAAGACCTCGGCACTCATCGGAAACACGCTGAATATCAAGCCGATTCTCAGGGGTGACCGCGACGGACACATTGTTCAATACAAAAAATGCCACGGCCGCAAATCCGCGCTCAACACGCTTATCTCGCTTGTGCTTGACAACGTCGTCGACCCCGAGAACCAGATTCTCGGAATCGCGCACGCGGACGCGTATGAGGAATCGCTTTACATCATGAACCGCATCACCGAGAAGATCAAGGTGCGCGGCTTCATTAATACGACTTACGATTTGTGTACGGGAAGCCATGTCGGTCCGGAGACGATTGCGGTCTTCTTCATGGGAAAGGACCGCGAACTGACCGGTGCTTTGAGCGGCATCCGGCAGTCAATTCTTAACAGGACCGAGGAAAACCTGAGCCGGATTCTTGCTCCCGAGCATGTTGCGGCACAGAGAAAGCTTCAGTAGGTGAAATTTTCTTTACTTCAAACGAAAGTGGTGTTACACTGTTAACAGCACAGAACAAACGCGATGCGGTTTGTTGGGTTTACCAGCGAACCGCATTTTTTAAGAGGGGAAGCATGCTTCACAGAATGACGGAACAGGAGATTGCAATCCGTAAGATCAAGAATCTCCGCATGGTTTCGATTTACGAATTCACAAGCGCCGTACAAAAGGAAGGGACCGCCGGGACACCGTCCGGAAAGCCTTCGGGATGTACGGCTGTTACGGTTCTGTACGGTGACGGAAAGCAGATTACGCTCAGTGAGCTCGACCCTTATTTCGAAGAGCTGACGGAACGGATTTTAGAGGTCTATGCGGAAACCGCGGACCGGAATTCCGTTTTGATGGATGAAGTCACGAGAAAGCTTATGGAGAAAGGCGCGGAGGCCCTTCGGGACCCTGCCCTTAAGGGAATTCCGAAAGGGAAAGGACGTCTCACACCGGTGATGCATTACGATTCGTGCATGGCCCGGCGCTTCCTGCCGCTTACGGAATATATCATCGGGCAGCTTGAGAGCGTACTTGAGAGAAACGGGACGATTACCGACCGCGTAACCGGATGGCGCGGAAGAGGCATGTTGAGACTTCAGCGCGGAAGCGAGGCCGGCGACCATCCGGTTGAGATTCTGCGGGAAGGAAAATCGGAATATAAGATTGTTATCGGAAACTATCCGGACAGCGGGGAGAATCTCCGCGTGCAGGTGTTTATGAGACCGGAAGAGACCGAAGTGGCATTTGCCGCGGAAAGAACGGAACTTGTCGGACAGTTCCGGTTTGCTTACGGGTTTTCCGAAATGGAGACATGGCTGTCGGTTTCGTTGGACGGGAAGGAGATTGGCTACGAGAATGAGAAATATCCGGCCGACCCGGCGGAGAAGCCCGATGAACGCGAGCAGAAGCTGCTTCCCGACGGGACGGTTCCGACGGTGATCTACCGGCTTCCGTTCGGTGCAAGCTGCATGATGAGCGAGAAGAAGCAGAAGAGCGGCGACATCCGCCGTTTCGACTTCCTGAGATCCATGGTTTTCGCGGATGCGGGGTACGCCGAGACCCTGTCCTGGACGATGATCAAAAACGAAAAGAGCGGCGTTGTGCTTCGAAAGAACAACTGCCGGACCATCCGGACGGAAATCGGGGAAGGGCGTTACCAGACCTATTACGACGAAGCCGAAGGCGGGGCATCCGGACGGTACCGGACATCGCTTTCGGGCAGATTCTTTATTTCATAGACGAGGGGAAGAAAGATGAGCATATTTTCCAGAAAGAATACCGACCAGGAGGTCCAGCGGGCGGACAATATCTGTGAGTTCTTAAGAACCCGCGTGACCGGCAGCAGCAAGCGCCTCCTTCAGAATATCCAGAGGTATAAGGAGGAGCCGAACCGCTGCATTATCCGGCCGTTTGACCTGTATCTGAGCGTTGTTGACGCAGTCATAAGAAATTCGGTGAATTTCCCCGAGAGCAAATGGTACGACACCGTCCGTTACGGTGAGGAAATCTACCCGCACATCTTCCTGATGGAGGAGCGGACGCCGAACGTTGAGGAATTAAAGGACATCTTCCTCGAGATGTTCGATGTGGACGGAATCGTATCGCGGCAGATGTTTATTCCGAAGGTTTATCACCTTTTCTATGAGAAGATGAATTACCTCTGTTTCACGAAGGGGCTTGATGCGCCGCGCTACTCGACCGAGGACCGCGAAGCCATTACGCTTTTCGCGACGAGGATCCGTCCGTTCTGCACGGATGAGGACGTGTTCGCTGCGGCACTCGGACGTTTCGCCGACCGTGTGGGTGCCGGGGAGAACCCGAAGGGCGTAATGGACGAGGAGTACTCCGCCGTATGCCGTATGGCGGGTATCTACAACGTCAGCGAAGAGCGGATTATGCTTGCCGAGCAGAAGATTGACGCCGTGCAGGCAGCGACCTCGAGACTGCAGGATTCGCTTGCGCTTTCCGAAGAGCGCGCAAAGGTGCTTTCCGAGCTTTCCGACAGTACCTACCGGGATGTGAAAACCTTCTGCGATGATGAGCTTGGGCGCGCAAGAGTCCAAATCGATAACCTGATGCAGCAGATGAACCGGACCCATGACGAATTCATGGAGTCGCAGCGCAGGGCAATCTTGGCGGATAAAGACGACATTGTAAACCGTGTTGTGGCGGACAGTCAGAGAGAGATTTCCGAGCTTCGGAAGATTGTCGATGAGATGGTAAGAAACGCGCGTGCGGAGATCATGCGCGCGAATCAGGAATCCGGTGACGTGATGAGCCGCCTGGACGCATATTTCCATGATAACGACCGGCTTAAGGAGATGCTTGCCGATGCGGAGACAAGCAGGAAACTGAATGACCGGATTGACCGGCTGATGGTGCTTTCGGAGCAGAATCTGATTCCTCAGGCACCGCCTGTGCCGCCCGTGGCACCCGTACAGCCCGCGCCTCCTGCACCGCCGAAGCCGCAGAAACCGGCGGGCGGGAAAGCTCCTGTGGAGCCTCCGAAGGACGCGCCTGAGCCGATGCCGAACGCACTTGCCGAGACGGGTGATGTGACTTACGGCGCGGATGAAGAGAAAGCAGACCTTACGCCGACTTATCTTCTTGACGAAGCCGTTCCGTTTGCGGAGCGTATGGCAACCGCGATGAAGCGGAAAGAGAAGATGGAACAGAAGGGCGTCCATTTCCATAAGATGTTCGACGACGTTCTGACGGCGGTCATCGAGAACGCAAACCCGTATCTGATCGGACCTTCCGGCTGCGGCAAGACCTACATGGTTCAGCAGATTGCAGTGATTCTCGGACTCGAGAGCATTGATATCGGATACATCAACGAGGAGTACGACATACTCGGCTTCCAGACTGCGAACGGCGGCTACAGCAAGCCGAATTTCTACCGCTGCTACAAGTACGGCAAGATTGCATTCTGCGACGAGCTCGACAACGGCAACGGCCGTGCGACCGTCAAGCTGAATTCGTTCCTCTCGAATACGACCAACGCGCACTACAGCTTCCCGAACGGGGAGCGCGTGCCGAGACATCCGAATTTCAGGATTATCGCGGCCGGCAACACGACCGGCAACGGCGCGGACATCAACTACAACACGCGTGAGAAGATTGAGGAGTCGGTGCAGCAGCGTTTTACGCCGATCTTCGTCGGATACGACAACGAAGTCGAGCGGAGCATCCTCGGAATCTACCGCGCATGGTACGAATTCGTTGTCGCGTTCCGTAAGGCGACCGACGCGTGGTCGAAGTATACGCATTTCAGCGCGGCGGGCATTATTACGACGCGTGACGTGACGCGTATCCGGAAGTATCTTGACGACCGGAGCTTCCCGGCACAGAAGATTATCGAATATGAATTCGTCCAGACAAAGGACGCCGAATACCTGGCATTTCTCGCGAAAGAAATCGGGGCGGAAATCAAGAAACCCGAGTATTCCGAAGACTGCCGCAAGCTCTGCGCGATGTTTGCTAACCGCGTGACGGAGATTCGGAACGGGAAGGATAACGACCGGTTGATGTAACTACACAGAGGATGATGAATGGATAAGAAAGCAGAAGCGTTGATGGGGAAAGACCGCTTCCTGACCGTCAGCAAGGTCGGGAGGATTTCCCTGTTCAGCTTTTTCTTCGAATCGATGGGAGCGGTCGAGATGTACCTCCGCGGCAACCCCGAGGTTAACGCAAAGAGTTTTCCGATCATGATGAGCGTCCGCGCGGACCTGAACTTCGCGGGGCCGCCGCTTGAGGAAGCGATATCGTACTGTACCGGCGGCTACGTCGAGGGCCTCGAGGAGTTTATGCGGCTTAGTAACCGCCTCGAAACGGTGAACCGGCAGTCGGTAAGACAGCGCGGGAGCGAACCCGCATTTGTCGGAAACCGGCCGAACGTTCCGGCTTACATCGCGGGTGCGCCGAAGACAATGTACCGCCTCTCGCGGGTGGTCGAGAAGAAGGTCATCCGCATCTACATGAACCTTGCGTACAGCCGCAACACGACGGAAGAGCAGATCAAGACGCGCGGGATTCTCGCGCTCAACCTCGTTCGGATTCTCGAACGGAACAATTACATCGTCGACTTCCGCGTGTTCGAAGCCAGCAACGAGTATAACGAGTATTTCTTATGTGAGATCATGTTAAAGAAGCCGGGGCAGAAGCTCGACCCCGCCAAATGCTACTACCCGATGTGCGGGCGGTCGTTCCTCAGGCGAGTGATCTCGCGCATCAAGGAATCCACGCCGTTCGTCGGAAACTGGGGAATGACGTACGGCAAGGTGGCGGACGAGAACGTCATCAAAAAGATTCTTCGAATTGATGAAAATGCCATATATATCGGAACTCCGCAGAGCATGGGAATCGTCGGGAAGGATATCAGGCAGGATGCCGACGCGTTCCTTAAGAGGCTTAAGCTGAGTGACCGGATCCGCGTTCCGCAGTACACGGAAGAGGATTCGTGAATGTGAAGGGAAAGAAGGAGAACGGAATGGACGAGAACAAGGAAATCGGGTATTTACGGGTGATTGCGGGCAATCCGGGATTGGGGCTTGACGTAGCCGACATCCCGCAGATTGAGACGAGTGTAGCAGAGCTTGACTGCTCTGATATCACGAGCATCACCAGATACGGTCTTGATACCCAGAAGAAGATGGCGGAGCTCTCGCAGGTCATGATCAACAACCTGAACAATTCGACGATTGACGAGGTTGACGACACGCTTCGGGACACGATCCGCTACCTCTGCGACATCGATGACGATGACGATAACGACCGGAAGCTTGCGTTCTGGAGAAAGAAAAACAACGCCGTAGCCGTCCGGAAGAAGTATGATCAGGCTGCGAAAAATGTGGACAATATCGCCGTCACGCTCGAGGAGCATCAGGTACGGCTGATCCGCGACTGTGCTTTTTTAAACCAGATGTTTGAGATGAACCGCGAGTACCACCGCCAGGCCGGCGTCAAGATTGCTGCACTCAAGATGAAGGCGGAGGAAATCCGCGCAAAGCTCAGTCAGTCCGACGGAAGCCCGATGGAAGAGTCGTGGATGAACAACATCATCGACCGGCTCGAGCGGAAAGCCGTCGAGCTCGAGCTGTCCCGCACGGTTGCGGTACAGCAGGCGGCGCAGATCCGCATGCTCCAGACGAACTTCGCGATGATGGCAGATAAGCTTCAGTCGACGCTTTATAACACGATTCCGCTCTGGAAGAACCAGATTGTGCTCGCGCTCGGCGCAGAGCACGCAAGACAGGCCATCCGGACCGACCAGTCGATAAGCGACATGACGAACCGCCTTCTGATCAAGAACGCGGAGAACTTAAAGATCGTCACCGAGGAGAGCCAGCGCGCTTCGGGGAGCACCGTTGTTGAGCCTAAGACGCTTGCCGAGACGAACCGCATCCTGATCGAGAGCCTGAATGAAGTCGCAAGAATTCAGAGCGAGAACCGCACAAAACGCGAATCCGCCGAGAGAGAGCTTGCGCGCATCGATCATGAGATGCAGTACGGAATTACCTCAAATGACTGATTTTATTGCGTTATAAAAACCGCACGGGAGAAACCGCTTGCACACGCGAGCGGTTTCTTTTATAATTGTATTGACGGCTTTATGCCGTATCATGCGTAAGGAGGAGAAACGATGAAGAAGTACACAATACTGATTGCGGCCCTTGTAATCTGTCTTGGTGCGGGCATATTCGCCGGCGTGAAGATCGGAGGAAGAAATAAGAAAACCCTGATTGAGAAGGTTGCCGACGCCGTAGAGAAGAAGCAGGTGCTTGATATCAGCACGATTGAGGAGATTGTAAAACCGGCAGGCGACCTTGTCTCCCAGCGGTATTACTACACGGACGTCGATACGTTTGAAAACTACAAGGAAATTCTCGGCGCGAAGATTCCGCTCACGACCGACAAGACGATCTTTTCGTACCAGGGAATCATCAGTGTTGGAATTACGCTGAATCAGGTTACATTTGACGTGGATAACGATGCGAAAGTCATTTCGATTACGCTGCCGCCGGTGCTGATTCTTTCCCATGAGATTGACCAGGACAGTTTCAAGACTTATGAAATCAAGAATTCGCTCTTCACGGAGACGAAGATCGGCGAGTATTCCGAACTGCTCGGCAAGCTCAAAATGAAGAAGGCGGAAGAGCTCATGAAGAATGAGGAATTTATGACCTCGGCCCGCGAAGAAGCCAAGAACGTCATTAAGAGTTTCCTGAAAGCCTCGACGCTTTCGCAGGATTACACGATTGAGTTCAAGAACTAGGATTTGCAAGTTTTCCTTGACATTTTTCGGATTTTCGATAAGATAGTTTCCGTAGGTAAGTGATTGCCTGCGAAAGCAACGGGGCATTAGCGCAGTTGGGAGCGCACAACACTGGCAGTGTTGGGGTCAGGGG
>CAMZEW010000017.1:0-23472 GCA_947305875.1 uncultured Lachnoclostridium sp. | reverse complement strand
CGATGTACTTGTCTTTAGGGGAACGTCCGGTGTAAACACCCGTCATAACGTTAACTGCGCCGAGTTCGGTCTCAACGCCTACTTCATAACCGGTAAGCTCCTTCTTCATCTCTTCCTTGTAGAGTTCATCGTAGGAAGGATTGTGTACGATCTCGGTAACACCGGTGATGCCATACTTGGTCAAATCAATCTTTGCCATTCTGTATACCTCTTTCTGTCGTGATATAATATTTTGAGTCATCTTACAATGACCTATTGCACCTTTTCGGGCGCCGATGACCGGCTTTACTGCGTGCCGAAACATCGGTCGGCCAAATAGAAGCCCAATCAAAGTCATTATATATCATTCACATTCGGAAAGTCAATAGACTTTCGGAAAATGCAACCGCTAAAGAGGCAGCTCCTTTCGAAGCGTATTCATCACATTTTTCTTATCCGCGCACCACTTCGGTTCCATCAGAAGTTTCTTCGGGCCGTCACCGGTAATCCGATGGAGGACCGTTTCTTTCGGAAGCAGCGGAAGTGCTTTTTTAAGCAGATTCGCATACTCGGTAAGTGTCATCACGGGCCAGGGGTTCTTTAAGTATTCTTCCCCAATCTTCGTTCCGCGGAGGACCTGTAAAAGCTGAAGCTTCACGCCGTCCGGCGGCGGGTTCAGACCTGCAAGATACCGGACGGATGCAAGCATGTCCGCTTCGCTCTCCCCGGGAAGCCCGAAAATCAGGTGAACGATTACGGTGAGCCCCGCTTCCTTAAGCCTCCTGTATGCGTCCGCAAAGGTCGAAAGCGGATAACAGCGGTTGACGCGCTCCGCCGTTTCGTCGTGCACGGTCTGAAGCCCGAGTTCCACCCAGACCGGTTTGATCCGGTTGAGTTCGCAAAGCATGGCTACCATATCATCCCCGAGACAGTCCGGCCTTGTCCCGACGGAGAGAATCACGATATCATCCCGCTCTATGGTCTCCCGGTAGAGCTTTCGAAGACGGCTGACATCGCCGTACGTGTTGGTGAACGACTGAAAGTAAGCAATGAAATGCTCGCTTTTCGTCTTCGCACGGACGAGTTTCTTCGCCTGCTCAATCTGCTCCGCAATCGGGGCCGTCGCGGCCGCGAAATCCCCGCTTCCGCCCTCCGAGCAGAACGTGCATCCTCCGGTACCGACGGTTCCGTCCCGGTTCGGGCAGGTGCAGCCGCTTTGAAGCGACAGACGGTATATTTTCTCGCCGTATTCTTCTTTCAAAACATCGGATATAAACCGCAGTTTCATATGCCTTATCTCACATTCCTTTCGCTGCCGAATACAATCAGCGGAATCAGCATCTCGTCTTCGGTGAGGCTTCCGTGCATGGAACGGAAGATTTCATCGGTCGTCATAATGCTGAGGTCTCCCGTCGCGATCGCCAGGTAGTTTCCGAGCATCCCGCGAAACTTCGGATGATGCTTTCCGGTTCCGAACAATCCTCTCTCAATTGCGTCATCCATCAAAACAAGGTCAAACCGGTCTCCGAAAAGGCGGTTGAATTCCTCAACGAAGAACTTTTCTTTCTCCGGTTTTACAAACAGGTTCAGTGCGCGCGGCTCAAGGGACGGCAGTCTTTCGAGACACTCCGCAAGTTTCGGATAATCCTGAATCCATACCTGTTCATTGTCGATATGGCCGTGGTCCGCCGTTACAACGATTAACGAATTCGGAATGTCGGCCGCAAGCTTCGCGACTTCCGCTTCCAGCTCCCTTATATTCTCATGAACTTCATCGGAACCGCAGCCGTGCCGATGCAACAGCCCGTCCGGCTGGTTCCAGTACGCATAGATGTACTTTCGTCCCGGCTTTCCGGCGCATTCCCGAATGCCGTCGCAAACCTTGTCAAACGACTTCAGCTCCGGGTCGAGGAACGGGGCAATCAGGTATGCCTGCCCGCCGTTCCGCTGAATTCGGTTTGTCACATTTTCATAAGGAGTCAGCGTCCACGCGACGTTATAATCCGCCGCCGGAGTTTCGGTGCACTGCTCCGTATTCATAAACACGGTTACATTCTTGTCAATCTCCGGATAGTAGCAATCCCACCCGAGCCAGCTGTGTTCGCACGGCTGAAGCCCGGACATCATCGATGTCGTTGCCGCAACGGTTGTCGAAAGGAATGTCGATTTATAGATTCCCGCAAGGTGCGAACGGAACGCCCCGTCCTCCTCAAGATGCCTCTCCATAATGACCTTCCCCATTCCGTCGAGAAGGATGACGATCAGATTTTCCTCCGTTCCGGTCAGGTACTTATCAAGAAGCGGCAGCGTGTCGCCCACCGGCTCCGCGCCGAACGACTTAAGGACGGAATTCGGCAGGTTCGCGATGCAGTTTTTGTAATCCGGCAATGTCAGTTTTATCATTGGTTCCTCCCGCCCGGTTATGCCACAATAACCGGTTTTATCCTATTATTTCTTACGGCAAATGTAAATCAGATGGCTCGATGCCCCCAGCAATTCCCGCTTTTCGCAGGTTGCCAGGTGGTATCGAAGGAATTCCGAAAACGCCTCGTCGCTCATCGAAAAATCCGTGCGGTCCTCCGCGAGTTCCAATACGGTATCCGCGGCCGCCGTAGTCAGATGCTCGACCGGCTCGCTTAGAAACAATTCCTCAAATTCAATAACGTCGTAGCCCGTGAAGAGCTGCTCGGCATAATGCCTTGTTCGGTACTTCTCATCGAAGTTCTCGAGGAGGCCGTCATGAAGGGTGTCCTTCAGATAGTTATCAAACAAAATCGCATATACGGAGAGAAATGCGACGAGAATCACGCCGCCGGGCTTTGTGACGCGGATTGCTTCCCGAATGGCTTTCCGGACTTCGCCCGGATCATACAGATGATACATCGGCCCGAGGGAAAGCGTCACATCATAAATCTCGTCGGGAAGGTCCTTCAGGTCGGTTGCGTCGCCCTGAAGTGCCTTTAACCGCGTGGGTTTCCCAAGCGCAGAAGCGTTTCTTCGGAGCACCTCCAGATTCTTCTCGACGAGTTCCACCGCGGTGACGTCATAACCTTCCTTTGCAAGCGCAATCGAGTAGCGTCCGGTCCCCGCTCCGAGTTCGACTACCTTTGCGCCGGGCCGTAAAAACCGATGGATATACTCCATCGTTGTTGCGTACTCAAGCTGCCCGTGCCTGCTCCTTAGGAGCCGGTCATCTTCGCTGATTTCCTCATAAAAACCTTTGACAATCTTCAAGCGCTCTTTCATATCTCCGTTCTCCTTCGAATTCTTCTCATTCTACGTCTCTGAAAGCGGTTTTGTGACAATCGGAGCGGTGCACGGTCCCTTCACCGCAATCTGAAAATCATCTTCATACACGACTTCCCCGGGGATCTCTTCGCTTTCCGAAACGTAAAACGTCACACCGTATTTCGCTCCCATCTCACAATAGAAGGTCATCTGCCGCCAGATATCATTGCCCTGTTCGGTGTTCTTAAACCATGTAACCGCACCATCCGGATTGCCGTCCGCATAATAAGGCGGCAGCGGCAGAACCTCTTCGAAATACTTACGGTTCCGCCAGTACTCCGCAGTTTCCTCCTCCGAGGTAACGCCTGAATCAATCAGTTTGCCAATCGCCGCAAAGATTCCGCGAGGCTGTTTTGTCATCCATGCGATATCGGCGGTGTGAACCCGATAATACTTCATAATGCTCCTTCCCAACCGCCTCCGGGCCCGAAATATAAAAACCGCCTGCCCGGATGGGTAAGCGGTTCAAACTCTAAATCTTCGTACTCAGGATTCTCGCTTCCCTCTCATCCGCATATGGAAATAAGACCGTGGTAATTACGAACCACCGTCACGTCATGAGTATTGGAATTGCGAGATACCATTGCAAACATCGGAAAGTATTCCTTTCAAAAATATTGGGGTTACTTTACTACAGAATTTGGGAGATGTCAACCCCGAAATCATGTATGCTTAATCAAAAACATATTGGCTTCCTCTTTTGTAAGGTCCGGGACGCTCTTTCCATGTTCTAATGCATAATTAACCATCGCTCTCATTCGATATTTTTCTTCCTGAATGGGGGCATACGGATTGGGATCGTCGTAATAGCCTTTCGGCAGTTCTTCTCCTTGCATAAAAAGCGGAATTTTAATCCCATTCATACTTGTACACCTCCTTAATCATCAATGCGTACTGTTCCGGTATCCAAAAGTGATACCTGTGACGTGTGCCAATGTACTGGGCGTTAAAAACATCCATATAGTGCTGCAGGAGTTCTTCGTTTGCCGCAAAACCATACACAGCACCGCCATGTCCCCACTGGATAGACTTGTCTATTGCAATGGAAAATAGATGACCGCCTACGCCACTATACTTTTGCACTCCGTATTCGTGTATGTTGTTTTGCGGGGCAGCGCATGCCCAGTGCATAAAGACAGCATCGGCATTTTTGTCATCTCTGATAGAGATTAATCCCTGTATTTCGTTGGTGCCTTGAATCACCAACGCATAGACTTCTACATCTTTGGGAACCTTACTCCAATCAATATACCAACCATTATTTGCATTAAAGTTTTTTAAGTATGAACGACTTTCAATCCTGAAAACGGCGGTATTATTCAATTCGTTGGTTTCGGTATCTCTTAAACAAGAAACCAACTCGTCAATCCAAACATATAGAATCCCATCCAGTACATTAATACAATTATCCATATACTATTATACACCATAGCGGGCAAAAAAGCCACATATTCATGCGATTAGGATGTCTTTTCGTTGCAGTAGACTCTTTATGCAGCGACATACATTTGCCACGAAGTTGACATTCGGACCGTTTCTCCTCTATGCCTTCACTTTCTCCATTCTTACTTTATACGCGATTAACCGCAGTAAGTATTCCGGCATCGACCTGCGGCCCAGTTCCCACTCCTGCATAGTCCGGTACGGAATGCCAAGCCATTCCGAGAAATCCTTACGGCTCATGCCCGATTGTTCCCGAATCGCCTTGAACAGATACGCTGTCAAGCGCTGCTTCTCCTCGGAATCTGCCAGATCCCTCCGTACCGCTTCGATTTCCAGCCCTTCGATGTTATAATACTCTCTCTCCATATTGCACCTCCGTTGTAGTCAATGCGTGTACCTACAATTGCATTATAATGTAGTCAATGCGTATATGTCAACCTTTTTTGCAAGAAAAAGGCGCGTGCCATAAACACGCGCCGCAAAAGCGAAAAATGTAACATATCTATTCCGTCAATGAATCCGTAACCATCTTTCCGTTAACCGAAACCTCCGTCAGCCGGTCGTCCGGGGTATACACGAGTTTCAGTGAGAAGAAAGGCACCTCTTCCCGAAGAAGCCGGAAGAAGACTTTGTCGCCTTCCCAGATTGGCAGTTCCTCCACCCGGTCCTTATTAACCCACATGAGTTCCCCCTCGTCGCACTCGCCGATTTCTCCTTCCCACGCATCCGCCGTGTATAAGTGCATATACTCGACCACATTGTCCCCATAGACAAATGTGACAATTCCCCTTGCGCGGTATCTTAAAAGCGTCACCCCGGTCTCCTCGCGCACTTCCCGAAGGAGGCACTCGTCCGGGCTTTCGCCGAACAGAAAATGCCCGCCGACGCCGATATACTTATCTTTGTTGATGTCATTTTCCTTCTTTACGCGGTGCAACATCAGATACCGTCCGTCTCGTTCAAGATAGCATAAGGTTGTCAATTCCGGGGTCGGCATGGCGTTCCTCCTAAAGAAATAAAAATCCTCTCCCGTCGGCCAACGGGAGAGGTGGCTCGTCAGAGCTAAAATCTAACGTGGGAGCATCCGCATTCGGAGCGGGTGCTTTTCCTTTGTCTAAATTCTAACACATACGCTTTCCAGAATCAAGCGAAAAGTATTCTATGTTGCATTCTTTCTTCCTTACGGCTATAATGCGGTTATGACAGATGAGGAGCACGCCGCGATTTATACCCGGGCTTCGCCCGGCGCGTCGCGCGTAGGTCAGGCTCTTCCCGCTTCGCGGGCCCCTCCTCATGACAATTCAACGAAAGGAGATGCTTTTCCATGACATTTGACGAATATGAAAAAGCGATGCACTTGGGGCAGAAGGAATACAGTGCCTGCATGAACAAAGGGCTGCATCCTTACCTCATCTGCATGGAAGACGTCATGGCTCCTTACGAGACCGAGTCGAAAGTGAAACTCGGCCTGCAGGAGATTCCGCTCAACCAGGTTGTGGGGACCTTTGCCGAAGGGCGGTCGAGCGCATTTGCAAGAAACTTTATGCCGTTACTTGATACGGACAGCGAATTTGCCCTGAAATGGATGGCTCTTTACGATTCGATGCTTGAAGAGGGGCTTCGCGACCCGATTATCTGCTACGAGTTTCTGAACAAGTTCTACGTACAGGAAGGCAACAAGCGCGTCAGCGTTTCGAAGTACATGGGCGCGGTCACCATTGAGGCCCAAGTGACACGCATCATTCCGAAGCGCACCGATGCAAAGGAAATCCAGCTCTACTACGAGTTTCTCGAGTTCTTCGAGAAAACCGGCGTCAATTACCTGACGTTCACGAAGACCGGAAGCTACGGGCTTCTTCTTAAAGAAATCAAAGAGGATTCGGATTCCGGATTCACCGAGGACGACGCGATGGACCTCCGCTCCGCTTACGCGCGGTTTAAGAAGGAATATCTCGCGGCGGGCGGCGAGAAGCTTGTAACGACGGTCGCCGACGCGTTCCTTGTGTATCTGCACATCTTCGGCTACGCTTCGCTGAAGGACGCGACCGGCTCGGAACTTTCGAGAAATATCACCCGCGTATGGAGTGAGTTTAAGATTTACGGTCGCGACCGGCAGGCCGCCATTTCCCTTAACCCCGTCGAGGATCCGAAGAAGCACGTCTTCACGAACCTGATTCCGCAGAAGCGGCACGCGGCGGCATGGATTTATGAGAAAAATGCCACGGTGAGCGCCTGGACGTACAGCCACGAGCTCGGAAGAGAACACGTTGAGGAACTCTTCAAGAACCGGATGAGTGCAGACGCGTTCTTTGATATTTCCGCCGAGCAGGCCGATGAGAAGCTTGAGGAAATCATTAAAAAGGGATACGATATTATCTTCGCCACCTCGCCGCAGCATATCGCGGCATGCGTGAAGGCGGCAGCTGCGCACCCGGATGTGAAGTTCTTAAACTGCTCGCTGAATACCTCCTACAAGTCCGTCCGCTCCTACTATCTGCGGACTTACGAGGCGAAATTCATCATCGGCTGCATTGCCGGAGCGATGGCGGACAACAACCATATCGGCTATCTTGCGGACTACCCGGTGTTCGGTTCGGTCGCAAGCATCAACGCCTTTACGCTCGGTGCGAGAGCCGTCAACCCGCGTGCGGAAATCTTCCTTGACTGGTCTACGCTTAAGGACCACACGGAAGGCGATATGTTCGCGAAGAACGACGTCTATATCATCAGTAACCGTGACCTGATTGCTCCGGCGCACGCATCACGGGAGTTCGGTCTGTACTGCGTCGGGGAAACGCCTGTTAACTATGCGATGCCGGTATGGCACTGGGGCAAGATGTACGAAGAAATCCTTCGAAGCATTCTGAATAACAACTGGAAGGACGAGGACGAATCGGTCGGCATTTACGCGCTGAACTATTGGTGGGGGATGTCCTCGGGAGCCATTGATGTCATTACATCACAAAAGCTGCCGACGGAGCTTCATAAGCTTACCGAGACGCTGAAGACGGCAATAATCAACCGGACTTTGATTCCGTTCTCGGGTCTCATCACATTTGCCGACGGAACAACGCTTGACGCGGGAGACGGTCTGATTCCGGAGGAAATCATCCGCATGAACCGCCTGGTCGAAGGCATTCATGGTTTTATCCCGGGGCCGGATGATTTGCGGGAAGAATTCCGTGAGTTTATGACGGCGCAGGCGATATTCCGGCCGGAGGCGGAGACACAGCTTTAAGAAGGACGATAATGGATTAAAGGGGTTTTATCGTGAAGATTCTGATTGTATCAGACAAAGAATCCAAGGCTCTGTGGGACTACTATACCCCGGGGATGTTAGATGAGTACGATCTCATCCTTTCCTGCGGCGACCTGGCCCCGCAGTACCTTTCTTTTCTTGCGACCTTCACGAAGGTCCCGGTACTGTATGTTCACGGGAACCACGATGACTGTTACGCAAAAACTCCGCCTGAGGGTTGCATTTGCATCGAGGATAAGGTATATTGCTACAAGGGCTTGCGGATTCTCGGGCTCGGTGGCTCAAACCGTTACAAACCGGGCATCCACCAGTATACACAGGCTGAGATGCGGCACCGCATTCGTACGCTTCGTTTCCGTCTGTTCCGAAGCGGAGGCATTGACATTCTCCTGACCCACTCGCCCGCCGAGGGGCTCGGGGACGCGGAAGACATTCCGCACAAGGGGTTTGTGGCATTTGTCGACCTGCTGCTCAAATACCGCCCCAAGTATATGATTCACGGCCATGTGCATGCCAATTATACCCGCAACATGAAGCGCATCTCCACATTCGGCGAGACGCAGATTGTGAACGGTTATGAGAAGTATGTTCTGGAGATACCGGACGAGGAAATCGCCCGCTGGGAACAGGAAGCTCCCAAAAAAAAGCGGCATCACCGCCGCCGAAAGGCTGTCTCCGACAGCACCCCGGACAAACGGGAAGCACACCGCGATTAAAAGCGCGAGCTTTGCTCGCCGCGGTGCGCGCAGGTCGAACCCCTGCTTCGCAGGCATTTGACATATTGTGAGTTCGAAACCATCCTCACACTAAACAAAACTAAGGAGATGGGGCATACTATGCCCCGAAAAGAAAATGAAGAGAAATACCTATTTCATTGCTGTGGCAGCTATCACCGCAGCGCTCTACGTCGCTCTGACGTGTCTCAGTAATGCCGTCGGCCTTGCAAGCGGCATGATCCAGTTCCGGCTTTCCGAAGCCCTCACCATCCTTCCCTTCTTTACACCGGCAGCCATTCCCGGACTTTACATCGGATGCATCCTTGCGAACGCACTGACGGGATGCCTTTTTCTCGATGTTGTCTTCGGCTCTGTCGCAACACTTCTCGGCGCAGTCGGAACATATCTGCTCGCGCAGATTCCCTCCTATAAAAAAACAAAAGGCGCACTCCTGTGCACCCTTCCTCCGGTTATCGCGAATGTATTGATTGTTCCGTTTGTTCTGAAGTATGTTTATGAGGTTCCGGACGCCATTCCTTTCATGATGCTTACCGTAGGCATCGGCGAAATCGTATGCTGCTGCATCCTCGGCGGAATCCTTCTGTTCTCGCTTAAGAAGGTGAATTTCAAGGCCGAGTAACGCGTCACATTTACCGCCCGAGCACCTTGCCCGCTGCGGAGAATCCCAAGAAAATGACAATATCACCGACAACAATTGTTGCCCCGGGCGGCGTCGACCAGACAATCGACAGGAGCACGCCCGCAACCGAGCTTAAAACCGCAAGTCCCGCCGCGCAAAGCATAACCGCGCGGAACGAGCGGAATACACGCATTGCCGAAAGCGCCGGGAACACGATCAGCGCAGACACGAGAAGCGAACCGACCAGATTCATCGCAAGGACGATGACCACTGCCGTGACAATCGCGACCATCGTGTTGTATGCCGCGACGTGCAGCCCGGTGCTTCTTGCGAAGTTTTCGTCAAATGTGACCGCGAAAATCTTTCGGTAGAACAGAAAGAACATCCCGATGACCAAAACGGACAGAACGATACAGAGGATTACGTCCGAGAATTCAAGCGTAATCATTCCCTGCGACCCGAACAGCGTCGTGCAGACGTCGCCCGAGATGTTGGTTGAGGACGGACGCAGGTTCAGAAGAAAGTAACCGACCGCAAGCGCGCTCACCGAAATCGTGGCAATCGCGGCGTCGCCGTGAATTTTCTTGCTCTGTCCGGTTTTCAGAAGGATTACCGCGGCAAGAATCGTTACCGGGAACACCAGATACAGGTTGTTCATAAGCCGCATGACCGAGGCAATCGCAATGGCGCCGAATGCCACGTGCGAAAGTCCGTCACCGATGAAGGAAAACCGCTTCAGCACCAAAATCACGCCCAAAAGCGCTGAACAGAGCGCAATCAGAACGCCCACAATCAGCGCATAGCGGACAAAGGGAAATGTGAGATAGTATCCCAGTTTCTCCATCGGTTAACCTCCCGAATCAATAATACTTCGAAAAAGAGGCGCCCCTTTCGGGGTGCCCCGGAATGTTTAGAACTCGCAGTTTCTCGGTGTTCTCGGATAAGGGATCACGTCGCGGATGTTCTCAACACCCGTCAGATACATAATCAGACGTTCAAAGCCCATTCCGAATCCGCTGTGGATGCATCCGCCGTATCTTCTCGTATCAAGATACCAGTCGATTCCGTCCTTATCCACACCCATTTCGTTCATTCTTTCAATCAGCTTGTCAAGATTCTCTTCTCTCTGGCTGCCGCCCATGAGCTCGCCTGCCTGCGGAACAAGCAGATCTACCGCCGCAACGGTCTTGTTGTCGGGGTTGACTTTCATGTAATATGCCTTGATTTCCTTCGGCCAGTCGGTTACGAATACGGGACCGCCATAGTATTCCACGATGTATTTCTCGTGCTCCTTCGCGATGTCCTCGCCGTAATCGGGCTCGAATTCCCATTTTACGTCCGCCTTTTTAAGAATGTCAATGACATCATGGTGGCTGATACGGGTAAACTCGGCGTTAATGATGTTACTAAGCTTATCCTTCAAGCCCTTTGATACAAACTTGTCACAGAAATCAATCTCTTCGGGGCAACGGTCGCAGACATACTTCACCACGAACTTGAGCATTTCCTCTTCGATATCCATAAGTCCCTGCAGGTCGCAGAAGGCCATCTCGGGTTCAATCATCCAGAACTCGTTGGCATGCGTCTGGGTGTTGGAATTCTCAGTACGGAAAGTAGGTCCGAACGTATAAATATCGCCGAATGCCATCGCGAACGTTTCGCCCTGCAGCTGTCCGGAGCCCGTAATGAAGGACTGCTTTCCGAAAAGGTCCTTGCTGAAATCCACTTTGCCGTCCTCGGTCTTCGGCAGGTCGTTCATATTGAGCGTCGTGATCTTAAACATCTGATCAGAACCTTCACAGTCCGCGCCCGTAATCAGCGGCGTATGCACGTAAACATAGCCTCTGTCCTGAAAATACGTATGAATCGCCATCGCCGCCACGCTTCGAATGCGGAATACCGCACTGAAGAGATTGGTGCGGGGGCGAAGATGCGCAACGGTACGAAGGAATTCTCTTGTATGCCGCTTCGGCTGAATGGGATAGTTCTCGGGACAGTCGCCGAGAAGCGTAACGGCTGTTGCCTTCACCTCGAAAGGCTGCTGGTGCTCGGGCGTAAGAACCACGGTGCCGGTTACCTGTACGCTCGATCCGACTCTTATCTTGGAGATATCCTCGAAATTACTAAGTCCCTGCTCGTAAACAACCTGCAGATTCTCGAAGAACGAACCGTCGTTCACGTTAAGGAATCCAAACTGTGCCTGTGCGCGGTTCGTGCGGACCCAGGCGCAGACAGTCACTTCTTTGGAAGCATATTCGGAAGTGTTTCCGAACAGCTCTTTAATTCTCGTTCTCATCTTGTTTCTCCTTGGAATTGAAATGCATGCGGAATACAGCAATAACTATAATATTTGCTTATTATATGCGTTTCTTCCGTAAAATGCAAGAGCGGATTCCGACAGGCGGGCTCAAACGTGAGTTTTTCTTGACATTTTCCGCCGGCACTTGAGAAAATAAAACCATGTGAGTGATTTCCGAAAGCATCTGCGTAGAGTATAGTGAATACCGCTTCACGGAAAGGAGACCGTCAATGGATGAACAAAGCCTGTTGAATCTGTTGCAAACTGACCCGGAACATGGCATGCGGCAGATTATCCAAAGTTACGGTCCTGCCGTGCACAAAATCTGCGCTTCCTTCCTTGCGGGACGCCCTCGAGAGGAACTGGAGGAGACCGAGGCCGACGTCTTTGTGAAATTATGGAAATATCGGGAGAGAATCCGGCTTGGTGAGACATACTCATTAAAGAGCTACCTCTTCGCAATCGCACGAAACGTTTCCAAAGACCGGCTCCGAAATGCAGCTCCCGAGATGCTCTCTTTGGATGCGGCCGCGGAAAATGGCACGGAACCGGAGTCTCCCCGCCGAACGGAAGACATTGCCGCCGAAAGGTGGCTTAGGACTACCGTCGCCGCATCGCTCGCGGAACTCGGTGAGCCGGCACAAAGCGTCTTCCGGGCGCGCTACTACGAAAGGCGCAGCGTGAAAGAAATCGCGGCAGATCTCGGTCTTTCCGAAAAGAAAGTGGAGAACATTCTGCATCGCGGCAAATCGAAGCTCCGCTCGATTCTCGCGAAGAAAGGAGTCACCTCATATGAAGAATTCGAATGAAAGAATACCGTTTTTTGATAATCTTCCGACCGCGGATGAAGCCGAGCGGATGGAAGCCGCCGTATCCGAAGCCGACCACGGCGAATATAATGAAACCGCCGTGACCAATCTGGCGCTTGCCGGAATGCAGGCCGAAAGGAATCAGGCGGCAGATCACACAGAAAAGCCCCGCATATTCCGGAAGAACCGTCGAACCGTTCTGCTGGCCGCCTGCCTTGCCGTTGTTGTTCTTGCAACCCTATGTGCTGCTGCCAAGCTGATCTATGACGCCCGTTTCCCCAAGTTACTCGGGCTTGGCTGGACGACACCGGATTTTAATAAGGGTTATTACAAAATCGGTATTACAAAGTCTTACACCGAAATGACCGCCACCGTTGTTGACGCTTTCGGGGATGCCCATGAGCAATGGATTGAGGTTAAAACCGACCGAAAGCTGAAGAAAGGAACCCCGGACGGTTTTCTGTATCTAACCGGTTTATCCGCCGATGAGAGATTATCCTGTGCGGTATGGGATTTTGATGTTCATTATGCCGAAGGACTTCATCTTTCAGAGTCCTTTACCGAATTGGATTTCATAGACTTCTACCTCTACGAGGAACGGAGAGGATTTGCCTATAGTAGTTCAGGAGTAAGGATCTGCCCATTCTGCCGGGACGGTTTTCTTTGGTACCTTGTTAACATCGTCAGCCGACCGACTGTTTCCATGAACCACGGGATTGTTCGTCTGGATATAACGATACCGGACGAGCAGGGAAACAGCTGGCCGTTTGCGTTTACCTGGAACTGCGATTATGATTCCAAAGAGAAAACGGTTACCGTGAATCGGAAACTAAAAGACGTCACGATTACCGATATTACGCTGTCGGCTACGGAAATCTATATAAACTATCTCGGCTTAAGAGAAAACAGCCGATTAATTTCCATCACACTCGCCGACGGAACCGTCCTTAATGCTCTTGACTGTGACCATATACCGAACGATTTCAACATAAGCGTTCATCGAGAATATGATCCGAGTCTTCCTGATTGGGACGGCTTCATACACTATGTACAATACGGTGCGAGGCTATAAGCGATATTCTCTTCTCCCGAATGCATCCTTCCAAACCGATTCGGAGCATTCCACGCTCATCCCCGTTGATGACATCGTTTCCATCAATATAAACGGCGTTGATATCAGCTTACGGTAAATGTGAAAACGTCCCCCGGCACCGACCGGGGGACGTTACATTTTTTGCTCGCACATTTTAGGCCGAAGGCAGGAAATGTTCCTTCAGATACTTGTTCTCGAATTCCTCAAGAGGAATCGGGCGCTCGAAGAGGTAGCCCTGCGCCGTCGTGAAACCGCAGCCGGAAAGGAAATCTGCCTGCTCCTGCGTTTCCACGCCTTCGAACACGGCTTCCTTCTTCACGGAAGAAATCATGTCGCACATGCAGCGGACGTAATTGCGTTCCATCTCTCCCTGACCGATGCGCTGCAGGAAACCGCGGCCGATCTTTACGATGTCCACCGGGGCATTAATCAGCATAGAAAGGGACTCGCGGCCGGAACCGAAGTCGTCAAGCGTAATCTTGAAGCCGCGGTCATGCAGATCCCGGATGGAATCGGAAGCGCCTTCCTTCTCGGCAAGGAGCATCTCCTCGTTGACTTCGATTTCAATGTATTTGCTTTCCACGCCGTACTGCTCGGCAAGACGGCTGATTCGTTCGTCGAACTTCAGGAAGCTCTTGTTGTTCTTACCGAAATTGATGGAAATCGGAACCATCTTCGCGCCGGATTTCTTCCAGTTGCGAAGTGCCTGAAGCACGTTCGTGTAGATGCAGAAGTCGAGGTCCGTAACGTGACCGGTCTTTTCGAGAATCGGTACGAAATCCGCCGGATAGCGGTAGGTCCCGTCGTCCATGAGCCAGCGGGCAAGCGCCTCCGCGCCGATCAGTTCTTTCGTCTCAAGCGAGAACTTCGGCTGGAAGAAAACTTCAATCTTATTGTTTTTAATCGCGTTCTGAATCTCACCGGCAATGGTCTGCTCGTGATTCCGCTGCGCGCGGAGCTCCTCGGAATAGATGCAGTAGGAATTCTCCTGTCCGCTCTTCGCCTGCTTACGGGCAAGGTTCGCATTATCCATCGCAAGCGGGATATCTTTATCATTTTTCTTCAGGAAATATACGCCGCTCGAAAGCTGGATATCAATTCCGGGATATGCCTTCAGCTGATGCTCAACGAACACTTTGGACCAGCTGCGAAGCTTAGCGATTACCTGCTCCTTCGACTCGCCGTTTACATAAATCAGGAAATAATCCGAATGGATACGGCAGGCAAAGCACTTTTTGCCTTTTCTCTGGAACATCGCGGCAAATTCCCGAAGCATCCGGTCGCCTGCCGGATAGCCGTACTTTTCGTTGATGTATGAAAAATCGTTGATGTCACAGTAAATAACGGCATGTACCGGCTCCATCTCCGGGTCGGCAAGCGTCTCCTGCAGCCTTGCGCGGAACGCGGTACGGTTGTAAAGTCCGGTCAGACGATCCGTCGAGGAAAGGCGGTTAATCAGCATCCGGTCGTTGCTGCGCTCCTTGCGGATCTTGCGCTCCTCGTCAATCTGCGCGATGCGGCCGTACAGATAGGAAATCTTCCCCTCCTCGTCCTTTGCGCCGATTACGTTCATACGGCACCATCGGTATTCCTGGCCGTCCAGCTTCAGACGAAGCTCACCCTTCGCATTTTCCCCGGTTGCCTTAACCGCATCAAGAAGCGACATGCAGGTGTCGTAATCCTCTTCATGAACGAAGCGGCGGAGCATGTTCTTCTCCAGAAAATGAGGAATGATGCTGTCCGTTCCGAGCATGCCCGCAATCTTCGAAGGAAGACTCACACGGTCATCGGCTACGCTGTAGCCGAACTGAATATCGTCGGAGGTCTCCTCAAGCTGGCGGTAATGATCCAGCTGATGCTTCATGGACATCTCGGCGTTTATGCGCTTCGTGATTTCGGTAAATGCGCAGCTCACGAGGCTTGCCCCGTCCACGCTCCGGCTTACTACGAGCGCATTGCAATGCACCCATGCAACGCTTCCGTCAAAACGGTTCACGCGGAACTCGGCTTCCATTACGTTGCCTACCTCCGCCTTCAGGTCGAAAAGGCGGCTCACGTTTTTCACGTCGTCCGGCGCTACGATTTCGGACAGATAGTTGTTATGAATGGACGCGAACTGCTCGGCGGTATGACCGATTACGTTGTAGAACGCGTCATTGGCGTAATAAATCTCGGGCACGTTGTCGTGCGAGATGCGTCCCTGATAATCGAATACGGCGATTCCGACCGGAAGTGTGGTGAGAAGACTCGTCACCTGACGTTTCCGGAGCATCTCGCCGGTCACCTGCGTAATCGTGATGTCGAACAATCCGTTCTTCATCATCTTCTTCTGGCGGCGCACAAAGCACTGCACGGAAACCGCCTGCTGCTCTGCCGTCACGACACGGTGCTCGATGCAGACAACCATCTGCTTACGGATCTTCTCGTCAAGAATCCGGCGGATGGTCTCACGGTCTTCCGGATGAACAAGCGAGAGATAGTTGCAGTTTTTGTTTCCTTTTACGTGGATTCCGAACAGCTCCTCCACGCTCTGGTCGCAGTCAACGATTGTATAATCCTTATCATCGCGAACCGTGCACGTACCGAAGAACACCTGACGCGCATAGCCGCGGCCCGTCGAAATGCTCTTCGCGGTTCCGTCGCCCATCATTCCGGTAAGGTAACGGAGCAGCGGCTCCTCGCCGGCAAATGCGTTGAGAATCAGTTTCTTTGCGCGGATATGGCTGGCGCAGATAAAAAGGCATGACAGAAAAATCGACCACGTCAGCGGATACGCGCCGCGCTCAATGGAACTGACGGTCTGTCTTGTGATACCGATCAGCGCGCCGAACTCTTCCTGGGAGAGTTTCATCGCTTTCCGGTAAGTCGCCAGATTGGCCGAGAAGATTTCCAGAAGTCTCTTTTTCTCATTTGCCTCGAGGTTCATCATAGTAGCTTTCCCCTTTTTGTGAAAGTGTTATGCCTTTCTTTCCGGGCCGTTCCCGGTTTCCGCAACGTAAAATGCGGCGTCATATCCGATTATCTTCCGATAAGCTTCCCCGACCTTCGCGGCGAAAGCGGGAACCGCTTCTGCGCGGACCAGCGCCACCGCACATCCTCCGAAGCCGGCTCCGGTCATTCTTGCGCCGATGACGCCGTCCTGTTTCCAGGCTTCGGAAACAAGCGTATCCAGTTCTCTGCCGGTCACTTCGTAATCGTGACGGAGGGAGATATGGGATTCGTTCATCAGCTGCCCGAACAAAGCAAGGTCTCCGCCCTGAAGCGCTTCCTTCGCCCGTATGGTTCTGCGGTTTTCAAACACCGCATGCTTGGCGCGTTTCCTGCATACAGGATCCCGAATCGCATCCTGCACCCGGAGGAACTCCTCTTCGCTGAGGTCACCGAGCGCCCCTGCATCCGTAATCTTTTGAATATCTGCAAGCGCCCGCTCGCACTCCGCGCGGCGCTCGTTGTATTTGGACTCCCCGAGTCCGCGCTTATGATTCGTATTCATAATGACAATCCGCACGCCCGACAGGTCAAGCGGAACATATTCATACTGTAACGTTGCAGTATCCAAAAAGATCGCGTGGTCCTTCTTTCCCATCGCAATCGCAAACTGGTCCATAATGCCGCAGTTCACGCCGATGAAGGAATTCTCCGCTTCCCGGCCGGTCTTCGCATTGTCAATTCCTTCGTACGGCAGCCCGTAAAGGTCCGAAACCAGAAATCCGGTCAGTACTTCAATCGACGCCGAGGAAGAAAGGCCCGAAGAATTCGGAATGGTTCCGAAATAAAGGATATCCATACCGGTTGCCGGAGAAAAACCCTTTGCTTTCAGCACCTGAATCACGCCTCTCGGGTAATTGCACCAGGAAAGTTCTTTCCGGTATTCGGTATCGTCAAGCGTTGTCTCTAAGATTCCCTCTTCCGGGAAATTATCCGAATAGAAACGAAGTTTCCGGTCCGACCGCTTTCTCGCGGCCGCATAGGTCCCGATTGTGAGCGCACACGGAAATACGTGCCCTCCGTTGTAGTCCGTGTGCTCTCCGATCAGATTCACACGGCCGGGGGCAAAATACTCCCGGATGTCTCCGCCGGGTCCGAAGACCTGCCGGAACCGATCTCCAATATTCATGTAAAGCTCCTACTTATTGGTCACGGCAGAGGGATCGCGGATAATCTGCCGCGTCGCCCTGCGTGCATTTTTCTCTTCGTACATGCGGTCGTCACTGATTGTCATCCACTCGCCGAGCGTCTTCTTCTCGGACGGGTCCACGATAACGTAGCCGAAACTGGCCTGCACGATATACGGTCTTCCCGACCGGCTGTTGTAATCATCTAAGAATGCGCGGAAACGGTCACGGTACTCAAGAACCATCTCCTCGTTATAATTGAGCGCGATCATCTGGAACTCGTCGCCGCCGACACGGTAACAGCTCTCGTTACTGTAGCAGGCAGCAGACATCGCATTGGCAATTGCGCGGAGCGCAAGATCGCCGAACGAATGCCCGAACGAATCGTTGATGTCCTTCAACCCGTCCATATCGATACCGATGATTGCCATCGGCTGCTTACGGCGCATCGCCGTCTCGTATAAGGCTTCGCATTTCTGTTCGAAGCCGCGGCGGTTTGACAGCCCCGTCAGCACATCGCTTACATACAGGTGCTGCAGCTCGTTGATCAGCGTCTCCTTCTTCATGTTCGAACGGATCTCTTCGAGCGCGGAACAGATATTCGTGATGAAGCATTGGAAGAACATATTCGGAATCGCGTCGCCGGAATAGGTCATGATTCCGTATCCGAGGCAATCATCGTGGTAGTGAAGCGGCACGAGATAATACCCGCACGGGTCGTCGCACACGTATTCCTCCGGAAGAATGTCCCCGATTTCGAATACGTGGTCCACGTGACCGAGAAGCCGGTTCTCACGGATTGCGGTCCGAAGGTGCATCATCGGCGTGAAGCCGCGGAATTCCTCCGGTTCCTGCGTGCGCCAGTCATAGTCATTCAGAATCAGATAAAAATCCCGAACGCCTTCATTCTGGTTAACGAAGGAATAGATTACGCTGTTCAGCTCGTCGAGGTCCTTCGCCTTCTCGGCATTGATGCTCATAAACATCGACTGATAAAGAAGCGAGCGCATATGCTGGCTGTATTCGAAATACTTCCGGACGGCAGCTTCCACCTGCGCCTGGTTGCGTGTTCCGCATCCGCAGGATTCACGGACGATGATATGCGTCGGGACGTAGGTAATCTCCGCGACCTTCTCTCCCTCTTCCATAAGACGGATGGTTTCGATGGCACGCTCTGCCATTTCCTGCACGTTCACGCGGACGGATGTCAGCGTCGGAGCGGTCGCGTCCGTCTCGGAGATGTCATCAAATCCGGTAACCGCAATGTCCTGCGGCACGCGGATGCCGCGGCGCTGCAGCTCATTTATGACCGAAATAGCCATATAGTCATTCGCGCACACGATAACCTGCGGCCATTTCTTCCGGTCGGTTAAAAGATAATCAATCGCATCCGGACCGGTATCGCGCCAGAAGTTTCCGTAATAGATATCTTCTTCCCCGACGGAAATCCCGTGTTTATGAATAACGCGCAGGAAACACGCCAGACGGTTCTTCGCGTCAATATGATCCCGCGGCCCGTTTACGAAACAGAAATCCCGGTATCCGTGTTCCTCAATCAGATGCTCCGTTATGCTCTCCATCGAGTTCTCATCATCCACAAGGATACTGCAGTAATGGTCTACCTGACGGCGGATACATACAACCGGACAGGTTGCCTGCTCCCGGACGCGCTGTACGATTTTGTTCTCCACGGAATGATTCTCAAACGTATCGATTGCGAGCACGATTCCGTCCATCTGCGAAAAATCGGGAAGATCCGCGATATAGGACTCACCGACATCATAAGCTTCATTATTGCCGTACTTGCCGAAGCAGGAATAGACAAGCGCATAGTACCCGCAATCCCTTGCCTTCGACACCAGCCGCCGAAGAAGCGTATACTGGTATTCCGCCGAACCGCGGCTGATCAGTATCGCAATCTTCTTTTTCTGCCCCAGATTCATACCCTTTCCTCCTAAGAGTCCCCAACAAACACACCGTCTGCGCAAAATCCCACACGGCGCAGACGTATCCGAGTTCTATATTACAATGGAAACACGGATAATTCAACCAAAAACTCGAATTTTTTAGGTTTTTTTGCAATAAAAGTATACATTTCCGTTTTTCGGTGTTATAATTTTGCAAAATGGGTATTGACAAAGGAGAATTGCCTTGTCTGCAAAGGTTCGAGATGATGTTTATTTTATGAAAAAAGCCCTTCATCAGGCCGAGCGTGCCGCCGCGATGGGAGAAGTCCCGATCGGATGCGTCATTCTCTATGAAGGGCGTATTATAGGGCGCGGGTTTAATCTCCGGAAGACCAAGCATACGACGCTGGCGCACGCTGAAATCACCGCCATCCGGCAGGCCTGTAAGGTCATCGGCGACTGGAGGCTTGAGGGCTGCACGATGTATGTGACGTTAGAGCCGTGCCAGATGTGTGCGGGAGCGATTGTGCAGTCCCGGCTCGACCGCGTGGTAATCGGGACCGACAACCCGAAGGCGGGCTGTGCCGGCTCGATATTGAATCTTCTTCAGATGAAGGAGTTCAACCATCAGGTTGAAATCACGCGCGGCGTGATGAAAGAAGAATGCAGCGAAATCCTTCAGACCTTCTTCCGCGAGATGCGTGCGCGGGAAGCAGAAAACTGATTCTCTGTCTATGGACTTTTTCGGACGGAAGAGGTACACTGATAACATAAAATAATACAGGTGGCACTATGCGGATTCACGGCTTACAAAAACTGACGCTTCTTGATTTTCCGGGACACATTGCCTGCACCGTTTTCACGGGCGGGTGTAATTTTCGTTGCCCTTTCTGCCATAACGGCGGGCTTGTGCTGGCGCCCGAGAAGGCTCCCGTGATTCCCGAAGAGGAATTCTTTGCATTTCTCGAAGGGCGCAAAGGGAAGCTTGAGGGTGTCGCGGTGACCGGCGGGGAACCGACCGTCAATGCGGACCTTCCGGATTTTCTTCGGCGGATCAAATCAGTGGGCTACGCCGTCAAATTGGACTCAAACGGCCAGAATCCCGACATGCTTGAGGCGATTCTTAATGAAGGCCTTGCGGACTATGTCGCGATGGATATCAAAAACTCACGGGAGCGTTACGGCGAAACAATCGGTATCCCCGGTTTTAAGACCGACCACGTGGAAAGAAGCGTCCGCCTTCTGATGGAAAGCGGCATTGATTACGAGTTCCGGACAACTCTATCGGATGAATTTCACGACGATGCCGCCGTCGAATCCATCGGGAAGTGGATTGCCGGCTGCCGCGCATACTTCCTGCAGTCTTACCGCGATTCCGATGAGGTCATGGTTCCGGGACGCTTTCATGCGCCGTCCCCGGAGACGCTGGAACGGTTTCTTAACATTTTGCGTTCTTACATTCCGTCTGTTTCAATCCGAGGACGCGATTAACATATTTAGCAAAACAAAAAGGCTGCCGCAACCGCGTAACGCCGCGGGTACGGCAGCCTTAATTCTGTCTTCAAAGCTCTATTCGGTCTTATCGTCCGGGAACTCTTCTTCCGGTTCTTCCATCACTTCGGCGATTTCCTCAATCGTTTCCCCTGCCGCTTCGGCCGCCGCGGTTACCTCCGCCATCACGGTCTCCGGATTAGCGCCTTCTCTTGCGAGGACGGCGCCGGGCGTGGTGATGTAGCTTGCGGTATCCTTAGGCAGGTTCTTCTCAACCAGCTTCACTTCCAGATACGACTTCAAAATCGAATACACAAGAGCGAAGGTCGGAACCGCAATCAGCATTCCGAGAATGCCCCACAGTTTCGAGAAAACGGTACATGCAAGCAGCACGTAAATCGGCTTCATTCCGACTTTCTTGCCGACGATGTGCGGATCCAGATAGTTTCCGTCAAACTGCTGGAGCACAAGGATAAACAATGCGAAAATCAGTCCGTCGAGCGGATGCACGCAGAAGATAAGGAATGCACACGGGATTCCGCCGATGAACGGTCCGAAGAACGGAATGACGTTCGTTACGCCGATTACGATACTGACAAGACCTTTATACTGCGCGATCCCTTCGAGTTCGAAGAAGAATCCGAGGATATTCGTTCCGATAAAGCAGATCATTCCGATGATCGCGGAATCGAGGATCTTTCCGAGGATTGCCGTCGAGAAGATTCCGTTGGCTTTGTGGAGCGTCTGCACGGTAACCTTTGCGGTCTTCTTCGGGAAGATTGCGAAGATAATCTTCTTTGCAAGGCCGATCAGGTATTCCTTGTCCTTCATCATGTAGATGGCGAAGATTAAACCGATCAGCAGATTGAATGCAAGCCGCAGCGTCGCCGTAACGGCGTTCTTCAAAAGGCCTGCGGACATGGTCATGATGTCCGTCAGACGGTTCGACAGGAAATCTTCGAGGCCCTTCGTGAAGTTCTCGATGATCGGGGTCAGTGCATCTTCCACAACTTTGTTCCGTGAGATCAGATTCTCCATGAATTCACGGACGTATGCGCCGTATCCGGGAATGTTCTCAATCAGTGTTCCGATACTGGAAAGGAATTCCGGGATGACTGCCACGAACAGAAGCACCAAAAGCGTCAGCACCATTACGACCGTAATCAGGATGGCAAAGCCTCTCGAACGGCCGCGAATCCGCGCATCTCTCTTCTCCGGGGTCTCCCCCTTCTTCGGCTTTCTCTTATACCCGAACCGGATGAACTGTTTCTCCAAAAACCGGACAATGGGATTCATTAAAAACGCGATACAAAAGCCCCAGATTGCGGGCGCCATCGCGGCGACCAGCTTCTTGAGTCCTGCAGCGAAGAACGGAAGCGAATGAAGAAAATAATAGAAAAGCAGCGCCCCGGCAAGCACCATAAATGCCGCGGCAGCCTGTCCGCGGTACGCTCGAGCCCGGGCGAAAGAGCCTTTCAGACCTTTCCGCTCCTTTCTTCTGCGTGATATCTTGAACGCATCCTCACGCGAGGTTTCTTCCGTTATGTCCTGCTCCTGCAGTCTTTCCTCGTCCATGACTCCCTCCAATGCCGTTTCCGAAACGGCTCACTGATGTGAGATGAATCTCTTGCGCTCTCACTATGCCCAGGGGTTGGCCTCATCGGCTGTCCGAATCCCCATCAGAAGCCCCTGCCAGGTATGGATAAACCATTCTCCCGTGGAGGGCTTGGTCCGAAGCGTTACCTTGCGGTCATTGTCCGCGCCGCCGCTCGGAATATACAGGCTGACATATCCGTCCTTCTGCGTCTCGTAGCTGTACGGATTGTCATGTACCGTAATCGTGTAAGGCATCGAAGGCGTGTAGTTGTTCTGCGGGTTCGCGCCTTTGAAGTACGATTTCACCGTGTACTTCGCGCTCTCCATGAACTGGTTTCTAATCAGCTGCTGGTCGATTACCGCAACGGAATCCGGTCCGTTCAGATAATCCATCATGCGGATGCATTCGTCCGGATTCTCTTCGTATACGTTGAGCGCGAGCACCGCAAGCGCCGCCGTCTCGAAGAAATCTTTCGGGCTGTTCTGCGCCGCCTTCAGCTCTTCCACCGTCTTCGGAAGGGTTTCATAGGTAAACTCACGCGTGATCATCGTGAAATTCTTCGCTGCCTGATTGATTGCCTGGTTAACCGCCTGATTCACCTCACCGGCGGCCTGGTTTACAACCTTCCGCTCCGCCTGGTTCACGACCTGCCTGGTAACGGCCTGCCCGGCCCTTTTCAGAAAGATGTCCAATAATCCCATAACTGCCCTTTCTCCTTACGATGTTGATAACGCCGGCCGGACACAGCGGCCGGCCGGCAAATGTTAACGTTCTTTCTGAGTTATGCCATCGGCTTGCCGCACTGCGGGCAGAACTTCGGGCTCTCACCCTCGGGT
>CAMZEW010000016.1:0-23488 GCA_947305875.1 uncultured Lachnoclostridium sp. | reverse complement strand
TTCACAGCGGCCCGTTTTCTTATATCAGCTGTTCATTTTTCTGAGTAGCAGCGCTGCGCCGCGGGCTGCTTCGTTCAGTTCCGAACCGTAACGGTCAATCACCTCGTAACCTTCAAGCAGATCCGAAACCGGCGGGGTTTCACCTCCCGGGAAGGTGTGGACGATAAGGAGTGCTTCGTCCCCGAGCGTCCGGAGTACCGCCTGGTACCCTTCCGCCTTCGAGTAGTCCTTTACATCCGTCCGGATGACCTTCGTGAAGCCGTCCCGGATGATGTGTTTTATCTTATCGTAAAATGCCATGCCTTCGGTCACGGCCGCCCACTGCTCTTCGTTCATCGCAAAGATTTCGCCCGACAGACACAGCCTTCCGAGCATCGCGGATGTCAGCAGATAATGAATCCTGTGCACATCGGAATCCGCGCGGAGCACGGCCCAGATCTGGCTCTGCTCGGGCCGGATTAAGCGGTGCAGGTTTGCCGCAATCAGCGGAATAATCGCGCATTCGTGCGCGTCCGAGAAGCTCGCCTGCGACACGAGTTCCATCATCGAAGGCTCAAGCCGGTGTCCGCCGCTTGCGCAGTTCTCAATCACGAGTTCCGGCATTTCTTCCGTAAGGTGACGGATGTATGACTGCGAGGCTTCGACGCACTGACGGAGCCCTTCTCCGGGGCTCTCCGCACCGTCGACGCCTGCGCCGATTGTCTCGTTGTAATCAATCTTCAGATAACCGAAGCCGCACTCTTTTAAGAGCCCGAGAAGGCGGTCATCCAGATGTGCTCTCGCCGAAGCTTTCCGCATATCCAAAAACCGTCTCGTACCGACCGTCACCGGGAAACCGTCCCTCTTCACCAGAAGGTCTTCCGTCCGGTACGTTTCCGAATCCACGCCGCAGCTTTCCATCTCAAACCAGATGCCGGGAATCATGCCGTTCTCACGGATGACGTCGGCTGTTGCCTTCAGTCCGTGCGGGAATAAAAGTGCGCTCTGCTTCCAGTCGCCCGCAGAATTGAACCAGTTCTCGCCGTCCCGCTGGCGGTACCAGCCGCAGTCAATTACGAAGAACTTAACACCCGAGCCGCGAAGCTTCTCCGCCATCTTCCGTATGGTATCTTCCGACGGATTTCCCCAGCTCGAACAATATTCATTAAAGAGAATCGGAAGGTCTTTATCCGCTTCCGCAATCCGCGGTTTCTGCGCCTTTACAAGCTTATCGCAAACCTCTTCCAAAGAGTTTCCTTCTGCAATCACCGCGCGCGGCGTCACGAAGATTTCGCCTGCCGCAACCGTCTTCGTCCAAGCCCCGAAATCGCGGTCCGCCAGGCCGCCGAGTACCCGGATATCAGCACCGTTTCTGACAATCTCCATCTGCCAGCTTCCGTCGCAGTACAGCTGGATTCCGAGGAAATGTCCGCTCACGCTGTCCTCTAGCACAAGGAACGGAAACCACTTTCGTACAGGCATTGAACCAACCTGCCCGAAATGCTCCACGCGATACCCGTGTCCTGCCCACGACTGCTCCATGTCAAGCTCCGTAAGGTCCTGCGACACAAGCTTTCCTTCGGCGCTCCAAAACGACGCCGCGCGGTGCATCCGGTCAGCCTTAACGCCGCGAAGCGAGAAGCTTGCGAGCATCTCGACAGCGGCCGGTTCCTCCGTCTCATTCACGAATTCCGTCCGGCACACGGTCACGTCGCCGGTCTTCTCATGAAAGCACCGAAGCAGGTGTCCCTTCTTTCCCCGGAACACCGTCACACTGTCATTTTCCTCAAGTTTCTGCATCTCCTGCACGGATTCTCCGTTACCAAGAGTCAGCCCGTTTCCGTATCCGTTGTCATAGCGGTCGCCCCGAAGGCGCCATTCCGCATAATATTCCATTTCTACCCTCTTTCTGCGCTTTACGAAAAGCCGGACATTGCCGGCTTTTCTTCATTCCTCTTATCTTATTTCTTAACCGAGAACCCGAACGTCCCGAGCTTCTCCCCGAGCGCATGATAAACGCCATGGGAGTAAGCCACAAGACCGGCTTTCTCAAGATCGAACTTGCCTTCCGCGTCCATGTAGCGGTCATCAACGGTCACGCCGACGATCTCAGCGATGTACATGTCATGCGCGCCGAGCCGCTCGGTCTTCACGACCTTGCAATACAGGTTGACCGGGCTCTCCGCAATCGCGGGTGTCTCCATGTATTCGGAATAGTATTCGGTCAGGTTCCGCTCGCGGAATTTGTCGAATTTGCGTCCGGAACGCACGCCGCACCAGTCACAGCTCTCGGTCAGTTCCTCGGTCACGAGATTCACGACGAATTCGCCGGTTTCCTCGATAATCTCATGCGAGTACCGCTCCGGGCGAACCGAAATCGAAAGCATCACCGGGTCGGAGCAGATGGTCCCCGCCCACGCTACCGTCACAATGTTCGGACGCTCATTCTCCCCTTTCTTCTTGCTGCTCACCATCACAACCGGCACCGGATAAAGCATGTTGCCGGGCTTCCAGTTCTGTTTTCCCATAGTTACCTCCGTTTTATTCTTTCTCTGATTTGTGATTCATCTCGTTGATATATAAAATCTGCGCGAGCTGCTTCGCGACAAATTCGCCCCGGTCCGCCACCGTTCCGGTCACTTCGGTAATCAAAACGCCATATATTCTACTACCGTAGAACACTAGAGACGCTATATATGCGCCGCATTTCGGAAGTTCCGTCCGCTCAAGCATTGCATCCAGTCTGCAGACTCTCCGCTCCGGGGATAATACCCTTAATTCTCCTTCCTTCACAACGCACATAAGGCGCGCCGTTTCGGGAAATGTGATTGTTCCCTCCTTCGGAACCGGAACCGGTTTTTCAAACAGATACAGCGCCGCATTCGAAAAACTCAGCTTGTCGAGATTCCGGATGATGGTTTCCTCCGTGACGGTATTCCCGCCCTCAAACTGTGTGCCGCACACGAAGAAATTCCGGATGCGTTCGCGCTCCACCTTAAGGTTCGCGTCGAAGCGGTTGGCATCGGCCGCCATCGAAACGATTGCGCGGTCTTTCATGTAGGAAAAGCACCGGTTCGTCATCACATTCGAAAGCGGCGTCTTCTGGGATTTGTTCATGCCGTTCTGCAGCCGCTCGATACACCTCACCATATGCGCCGGATCCGTATACCGCATCGCGCCGTTTGAGAAGAAGATGTCAATCAGGCGCCGGATTTCGTTGAATTCCTCGGTTGACATCGTGCTCGAAATCATGGCGCGGAGCATGCGTGTTATAAACTCATAGAACAGCCTCCGAAGATCCACTTCCTCGCGGTCGTGAACCTCGCTCTGGTAGCGGTAGAAGCAGTCGTCGAACATACGGTAGACGAAAGTTTCGTCAATTCGCAGCATCTCCATCGTCGTATACTCATACATCGCGTACTCAAGCGATTCCTTACCATACAGTTTCGTCGGAAGAACTTCCGAGTGAACTTCTTCGCCGTTCATCATCCGAAGCAGCATCTCAACGGCCTTCTCGCCGAGCGTCACACCGTCGGCGCCGATGGACGCAAGCGGCGGAAGCATCGTTCCGGAGAATTTTGTATTGTCAAAACCGAACACCTGAATATCACGCCCGGGCCTCAGTCCGAGTTCCTTAAGCACTTTGTACAGCGGCACGGCAACCTGGTCATTGACGCAGAAGATTACTTCGGCGTCGGGATTCCGTTCCATCAGCCGCTCCGCTTCCGCCTGGGCGTCAATCGACATATCCGTCTTCTCGTACATATCTTCCGTGAAATCGATATGATTTTCCGCAAGACACTGCCGGTAAATCCGTTTCCGGTCCTGCGCATCCGCGTTGTCATCGCGGCCGCCGAGCATGATAAACTTCCGGAGGCCCTTGACGTTTACCAGATAATTGACCGCCTCCCGGATTCCCTTCTCGTTGTCATAACGCACCGTGACGCCGTCCGTTACGGCCGTCGATATGAACACGCGCGGAATCCGCGCATAGTTTGAATACGCATCATTGAAGATACTGCCGCCGCTCACGCCGCTGATGTTCGGAAGCGTCAGCAGAAGCCCGTCGATTTTAACAACCTCTTCGAGCCCGTAAACCATGTTATGGACGCGCGTATCGAAGAAACTGCTTGTCTTTCCGTGCTCCAGATGCTCATGAAGTCCCGGCAGCACCAGAAGTCTGAGATTCGGAAATGCCGCGACCGCAAGCTGCACGCTTCTTATGATTTCCTTCGCATAGTCAACGGCAAGGTCTTCGATTATGAGTCCGATTGTCTTCCGTTCATCCGTAAATCGTTCCATGAAAGCCTCCTTTATCGGAAAATGCTACACCGTAATGTCCTTCTCCGGTTTTGCAAACAGATATCCCTGCGAATAATCAACCCCGTAACGGAGAAGAATACTCTGAATTTCCGGATTCTCCACAAATTCCGCAACCACCCGGAGATTCTGCCCGCTCAGCTGTTTCCAGCCCATGATGAGCGTGATCAGGTTCTCGGCTTCAGGGTTTTCAAAACACTGTTTTATGATGGAACCGTCGATTTTGATATAGTCCGCGTGAATACTGATGATATGCTGCAGATTGGAATAGCCGCTTCCGAAGTCATCAATCGAAACAAGCGCACCGAGCTGATGAATCCGGTCCACGAAATCCTCGACCAGTTCGTACGCGTCAACCTCTTCGTTCTCGAGAATCTCGAAAACGAAATTCTCCGGCCGGTCCACAACGGACAACGTGTCGTAGATGTATTCGAGTATCTCGCGGTTCTTGATGTCACGCATCGAAAGGTTAATGCTGACGCTGATATCCGCACTGTTTTTAAACTTCTCAAACACCTTCCGGATCATAATCATCGATATCGAATCATAAAGCAGTCCGTAGGACCGCGCGATATCCAGAAAATGATACGGCGTATAGACATTGCCCTCTTCATCCAGGATTCGCATCAGCGATTCGTAATGGTGAATCGTCCCTGTTGCGTTGTCGTGGATTCCCTGATAATACGGAACTACCGCGTCATGCGCGATCGCATAGTTGATGACGTTAATCATACGGTAACGCTTCCGGATGCTCTCTTCATCCGGCTGGTAATTCATCGCGTCGCACACATAAAACTGCGTATTCTTCTGCGACATCTCAATCGATGCGGAATTGTAAACCTGCTTCAGGTTCTCGACGGTGGCGCCGTTGATGATGCAGAATATCGGAACAATCGCAATCAGCCCGCCGGACGCCATGAACAGACTCTTCTGCAGCACCTCCATGTGCCTCTGCATGGTACGGAGCGCGCAGGTATAGGACGGCGCGGCAATGGCTACCTGCCAGTTGTCGAGCCGGTACATTTTATAGTGATTCTTCGCCGCGAAATCCGAGCACCGGCTGATAAAACTCCGCTCGGTAAGCGCGATAAGATCTTCGTCGAATACGACACGCATCCCGGACGTATCCGGCACGCGGATGATGCAGATCCGGTCGTAGCCGTGAAGCTTCATGTCCATATTCATCGCGGCAGCGTTCGGAATATCCTCCTGCTCGGAGTAAAGCAGTTTCATCTCACAGTCACGGACGAACTCCCGAAGCCCTGCCGCCGCGCTGGCGCCGGAAGGTCTTTTTTCAATCCGCGTCTCCACCTCAAGAAGGTAGGCAAGAAGCGCCTGGTTGTCCGCTGCCAGAGAATCGGTGTGGGAAAAAGCGTACGGATTGCACTCCTGCGTCATCGGCTCCTCACCGAACGCCGCAACCGTGAAGGCACAGTCCGCAAGGACATTTCTGCCGTTCTTCCACGCAATTTCGCCGGCAGTTACGCAACCGCACATATTGGAGTTTTCGTAAACGGAGAGTTCCCATTTGGCGCAGTTCGAATAGATGCCGGAACGCGCCGAAGCGAGATAACCCGTAATCGTCTGCGCCTTCTCGAAATTCTCGATGCGGCGGAACATTACTTGGTTATCGGTGATAATCTTCCGGTCATAGATAAAGGCCCGGCGGAGACTCCGCCCGACGGAAACGTTATGATTGGTAAGCAGACGCTCGTGCCTCACGTTCGGATCAATGTCCGGCCGCGCCGCGTAGGCTTCGCGGTAAGCGGGATTCCCGGGCGGAAACAGTTCCGCCAGCGTTTTTCCTTCCGCATAGGTAATCGGGACGGGGATGTCCTCCTCGTCCGCGTAGACAAGCGGGAACAGATTGGCGAGTTCGGGACGTCTTCTCAGCGCGTTGCCGACGCCGGAACGGTACTCCTTCGCCGCGTCCGTCTCGCCGAGTTTTAAGATACAGCTGCCGAATGCGTCGGTAATTTCATAGGCGTCTCCGATGGCCTGCGCACCGGTCGCGTAGTCGGTTACCGCAGCCAGTTCTTCGCCTGCAAGCGAGCAAAGCAGCAGCCCGCGCTTTGAGTAACCGTTTTCATCGAAAACGAACCCACCGGCAGACTCCTTCTGTCTTCCGATGCACGAATAATTGACGATGCCGCCGATCATGCGGACGCCCGGCGCACAGGTGTTGACCTGGTCAACCATCCGCTCGAAATCATAAAATTCTCCCGCGAGAAATGCAAAGAGAATCTTCATGCCGGACTGCATCAGCGCGGGTTTCGCGATATTGCATACGCCGTCCACGGAGAGCGGCATGCCGGATGCGTCATCGACCGTCGGAATCATCATCGTCCGAATGCTCACGTTCTGCGTCGAGGTGACCGAGATGAAACACTGGTTCATCGCAAGCTTGCCGTGATTGATGGCGGCCGAGGTACTGGTTCCGATGATTTTCGCCTTCGGAAGCAGGTTTTTGATGAAGCGGGCCAGTTCGACCGCTTCCTCACCGAGATGGATGGCCGTATGAATCCGCACCAGGACGTCACCTTCGCCCTGCTCGGGGAAAATCTGCGACAAGTCCGTCTCAAGCCTTGCACGCGATATATACGGATAATTCCAGGTAAACATACGACCTCCTTTCTGCACGCAGCGTAAATCGGATACTTGTTTGATTCTGTCACATACGGAAGCGACGGACAATGAAGAATCCGTCAAACCTTCTTCAGGTACAATTCGACTACAAAACCCTCATCGTTATATACTTCCGCGCCGCCGCCCTGCTTTTCCATATACGAGCGGACGAGGTAAAGGCCCATGCCGAAACCGGCTTTGTCCTTTGCTGTACTACCTCTGTAGTACTTACTGGTTAAAAGCGGGAGCTCGTCTTCCGGCGCTCCCGGGCCGTCGTCCTTGATCCGGACTTTTATGTAGGTTACGTCGGCACCGTCTTTCCCTTTTCCGGCCGTTTCCGAGAACCGCACGTGGATATCGGTGTCCGCGTATTTGCGCGAATTTCCGACCACGTTGTCGATTACCTGCTCCATGCGGAGCCGGTCCATGTAAACGAGGCAGGAAGGGATATGATTCTCAAGAAGAATCGTGCCGTAATTGCGGAGATTCCGGAAATACTCTTCAATCAGTTCCGAACTCTCCTCGGCCGGGTTCACTTCAATCCGGTCCAGTTCCTCAAGCGTTGCCTGGAACACCGTTCCCATCAGCGTTTCAATCGTGTCCGCCTTGTGCGCGATTGTCTGCGTCTTCGAAAGAACGTCCTCCGCTTCGGCGACGGCGTCCGTGTTTACCCTGCCGGTGACGGTGTCCTGCGTAATGCCGGCGGCGTCCGATTCCTTCTTAAGCTGCTCAAGCCTTCTCTGCTGCTTGAGTTCAAGCACTTCGCAGGTCGCACGGATTGTCGCAACCGGCGTCTTGATGTCGTGTGCGAGCTCCGCGACAAGCTCTTTCTTCGCTTTCTCGGCTTCCGCCTCGCGCGCCTTTGAGTTCCTGAGTTCCTCGCGCATCAGGTCGAAGCTTTCCGTCAGATTTCCGAACGGATTGTTCCTGCGGATCGGAAGCGGCACGTCGAGGTTCCCTTTCGCGATTTCGCCCGCATAAGCCTTCATCTCGCGGTTCGGGCGAAGCAGGTAGTAATCGACGGCCAGAAGAAGCAGCAGTCCGAGCACGCAGAAGATTGCCCAGATGATCACCGCCGCAACACGGAACGTATTCTTTCCGGACTGTTCCGTCGTCTTCACGTCGCTCCACGCGATCTTTCCGACGTTCTCCCCTTCCGGCGCAAAATCAAGCACCAGCGCGTATTCCGAGTAAAGCTTCGTCAGTTCCGCGGAATCCGTCTTCGAAGAAAGAATCAGCTGGCAGCCGTATTTCTTTTCAATTTCCGCTTCGGAAAGCCCCGCGGCGTAATCCGCGTACGCCTTATGAAGCGTATCGTTATAAGAAACCATGTCACGCTTTTCGAAGGTGCTTCCGGAAGAAATCTTCAAAAGCACAAAAAGCGCGCCGAGCATCAGGATTCCGTAGATTATCAGCAGTTTTCTCACGTTTTAACCTTCCGTTTCGAGAATGTATCCTGTGCCCCATACCGTCTTGATCAATACCGGCGCGTTCGGGTCGTCCTCGAGCTTCTCGCGAAGCTTGCGGATATGCACGTTGAGCGTCCCGTCGCTGTAGAAGGCATCGCCCCAGACCTGGTCAAACAGTTCCTCTTTCGTCACAATCTTATTGCGGTGCTCGTAAAGGCACGCAAGAAGCGCATACTCCTTCGCTTTAAGCGGAACGCGTACGCCGCGCCGCACCGCGGACATTGTAGCGGCATCTAACGAGAGCCCGGGGCATCCGCAGTCCTGTGCGCTTTGGGCTCCGTTGTCTCCGGCATTTCCGCATGCATCTTCCAGCGCACCCGCCTCTTTCTTCTGCGCTTCCCTAAGCTCGCTGACGCGCCGCAGATTCACCTTTACCTTTGCAAGCAATACCGACAGGCTGTACGGCTTTTTGATGTAATCGTCGCCGCCGATACTGAGTGCCGCGAGCACGTCATCATCGCTCTGCCTTGCGCTGATAAAAAGAATCGGCAGACGGTACTCCTCCCGAAGCTTCCGGCATACCGAAAATCCGGAACCGTCCCCGAGGTTAATATCAAGAAGAATCAGTTCCGTCGTATTGTCCCGAAGAAAGGCATAGCACGCCTCAGCGCCGTCCACGCAGGCCGTCGCCACGTCGAACATCTGAAAGTATTCGGCCGTCATCTTCGCGAGCTCGGCCTCATCGTCCACAATCAAGCACTGATAATGCATGCGTTGTCCCCTTCTCAATGGTATTTATACCATTGTATCACATTTTCCGCCGTGTCACAATTCCCGTTCGTGTTTTTTTGCATATCAAAGACCGGGCCCGGGAAGAATCCCGAGCCCGGTCCGTCATGTGGAAATCCGGTGATTTGGTCCATAATTGTCAACTGTTTTATTCTTCCGTAATCATCTCGACGGGCTTCATCCTGCGGACGCGAAGACCGATCAGTGCCGAGCTCGCTGCTGCCATCAGGACGATTCCGACAACCGTCAGAACAATCCAGCAGAACGGAGTAACGAAACAGATCTTCTTTAATCCGAACAGGGAGAAGATGAATTTGCAGAGGGCTGCCCCTGCCATGCCGGAAACCGCCGTTCCGAGAACGCTTCCGAGGAAGACCGCCGGAAGGTTCGAAAGCATCGTCTGAAGTACCAGCTGGCCGCTTGTCGCGCCGAGTGCCTTGCTGACGCCCATGTCACGCCACTCTCTCGTAATCTTGGCACGGATTATCAAGGATTCCGTAAAGATTACAATAAGCATCGTGAGGATTGCAATCACGATACATACCATCTTAAGCGCTTTGCTGACGGTCCCCATCGTGGTTTCCATATTCTTCTCGGAGTTCACGATGACATACTCCGTGTCGCCGTTCGCGTCGGCAATCGCACGTACCTTTTCTTCAAGCGTTTCAAAGGAAACGTCATCGTCCGCGTAGATCAGAATGTCCATCCGCGAGAACTCTCCGACCAGTTTCTTCGCTCCTTCCATCGTCAGGTTCATGGTGCGTCCCATCCGCTCCATACGCTGGTCAAATCCGGTGACGATATAGTCTGCGGTCTTCGTTCCGTTCTTCACCGTTACCACGTCCCCGACGGAAACGCCGAGATCTTCCGCAAGCACCTTCGTCAGCAGGATCTCATTGTCATGAACCGGAACCCGTCCCTCAAGAAGAATCAGGTATTCGCGGTGGTTGACATCGTCCTCCACGTAAGTATATGCGGATTTCTCCCTGTCACCGTGGATTACGGTCGGCTCGAAGCCTTTCTGCACAAGTACGTTGGTCACGCCCTCAATCTTACGGTATTCGTCCGCAAGGGATACATCCCCGTTCGACATGTAAACCTTGCCGCTTTCCATTCCCATGATCTTTATAAGGGATTCCGGACGCGCGCCGAAGCTTTCATACATGCCGAAGCCGCACGCCATTGCGACGGCAAGGATGGCGGTAATGAACACAAGAAGAATGCTGTTCCGAAGGCTTCCGAACGTGCTCTTAAGGGACATTGCCACGGGAAGCGGCAGGCTGCTCTTATCAAGCGGAACGTAGTTCTTCCGGTAATTGTGCGTATTGATGCCGCCACGGAGCGCGTCGAGAACCGTAATCCTCTTATATACGCGCCCGATGAACATCGAAAGCAGAAATGTTACGGCAGCCATTCCGAAAATCGTCAGAACCGCCACGTCCCACCGGACCGGCTGGTTCCAGGATAGTCCGAGCACTGCGCTCACGATATCCCCGAACGCGCTGTTCGTTGCTACGCCGAGACCGACGCCGATCAAAGATCCGATTCCCGCCACAAGCACGATCTGGCAGACAAGCGCCCAACGGAGCATCGATGCCGTGTAGCCCGCAGCTTCAAGGATTCCGGTGTTTTTCATATTGCGGACTAAGAAGTTCTTCACGCCGTGCGAAATGATGACAAATGCGATGACAAGAATCAGCACGCCGAACATCAGCACAACGCCCATGACGACTTGCGGCAGGAACTGCGCGCCGCCCCGCATCATATGCCAGTTTACGCTGGACGTATAGTTGTAATTCTTATCCGGGTCAGCTTCCGCGTAAGGGAGGATGCTGCTCTGATAGCTTTCGATGACTTCCTTCTCCACGGTCATCGTCTCAAGCCCGTCATCGAGTTTCTTTTGATCGATAATTCCGCGGTACACCGTACCCCAGCCGGCACGCGTCGGATTGTCCGTTGTAATCCGGTTCAGCATTGCCTCGGAGAGGTAGCAGTAATACACCGTTACGTTAATGGAAGACGAGAAATACGGATTCTCCGTGTAGCCTGCCACATGAAGCCGGTACTCGTTTTTATCAAACCGGAGCACCATCGTGTCTCCGACCTTAAAACGGCTCTTTAAGAAAAACGGAACGAGAATGTCATCCTCTTTGAGCGCCGAAGCATCAATCCCCATCTGCATGAAGCGGGACACGGTCGTGTAAGGCTCCGCCCAGATGCTGTACTCCTCAAAATCCTCCTGCTTCGCGTTTTTGTACTGCGCGTACATATTTACGAAAGGGACGGTTTCAAAATCGACGACGTTCGCATTTTCCGTAAACGCCTTCGTCCAGGCCTCGGTCTCCTCCTCGGAGTTACCGCCGAGTATCATCACGTGCGCGCCGTTCACTTCTTTAAAACGGCTCTCAAGCACCTTGCTCATTCCGAGAAGGGCGCTCGCGCATTGGAAGATCAGGTACGACGCAAGAAGCGTAAACGCGAAAAATGTGATCATGTCGCCTTTCTGCTTCTTAAGATTATTACGGGCAATGAAGAAAAGTTTATACATCCTACCACCCCATTTCCTGCAGGAAGTTCTTCAGTTTCGCGTGGCGTTCCTTCGCAGCGGCAAGGTTCGGGTTCTTCTCGTCGCGGTAATCGCCGACATAAGGTCCGAGGTCGATTTCCGAAGTGATGACGCCGTCCGCAAGGTACAGAATCCGGTTGCCGCGCTCGGCCGCCTTCACCGTATGCGTTACCATGACGATGCTCTGTCCTTCGTCGTTCAGTTCGGACAGAATACCAAGGACGTTCTCGGTGTTCTGCGAATTAAGCGCTCCGGTCGGCTCATCCGCGAAGAGAATCTCCGGCTGGTTGATCACGCCCCGGACAACCGCCACGCGTTGCTGCTGGCCGCCGGACAGCTGAAGCGGAAACTTGCGCTGCTCCTGTTCGGGCAGCTCGACGCGCTCCATCAATGTCCTGGCGCGTTCCGCGAGTTTCTTCCGGTCGCCTCCCTTTAACAGTCCGCAAACCATCACGTTATCAAGCGCGCTCATCGAATCGTTCAGGTAGTTCTGCTGGAACACGAATCCCGCATGGTCACGCCGGAAGACTGCCAACTTATCGTTGCTGTATCCGGAAATCTCCTCATCCTTGCCGTCGAAATGATACGTAATCGTTCCGAGGGACGGACGGTCCATTCCGGAAAGTGCGTACAGAAGCGTGCTCTTACCGGATCCGGAGTTTCCCATGATGACCGTGAAGTCTCCGCGGTAGATCGTAAGATTTAAATTTTTTAACACGTGCTGCTGCACGCTCTCATTGGAAAAAGTCTTGGACAAATCCTTCGCGGTTACAATCCCTGTCTTGTTCTCATTCATCGTTTTGTCTCCTCTTTCGTTTCTCTTGCTCTTCGCCGGAACGCATCCCCCTCCGGCTGTTTACGCACTCATCATAACACCGGACAGACGCAAAGTCTTTACGCAACTCTTGTGCAATTCTTAACTGATTCTGAAATCTTCGGAAATATTATTTACTTTTTCTGTCCCAAGCGGTTGATTTTACATTCTCGAATATGGTATATTTATTAAAGAATTTGTTTCAGAAAGGAAGATGTTATGGCACGCGGTCGAAAGCGCCCTACCCCGAGTATCAAAGTCTGTATCGGAATATCGGTTCTGGTTGCAATTCTCGTGTTCATCGTGACCTGGCGGAACCGTTTACTGAACACTCTGAACACGCAGTTCAGCGACACCGTTTATCAGACCGAATCCGTCAGTACGCTTCCGATCAGTATTGTCCGGATTGACGAGAAAACGATTCAGGCATACGGACAGCCGTCCACGTGGGACCGCGCGATTTATGCAAGACTTCTGAATAAGCTGAACTCCGGCGAACACCGCCCGGCGGTCATCGCATTTGATATTATGTTCACCGGTACGAAGGACGAGGAAGGCGACGCCGCATTCGTTGAAGCCGCTTCGAAATACAACAACGTCGTGGTCGGAATCAACGCGATGTGGTCAACGCATGTGACCGGCGTGAATCAGTTGGAGGCACAGGTCGATTCCATCACATTTCCCTATGATGCGCTCCAAAGCGTCGTCTCCTGCGGACTCGTAAACTGCGAGCCTGACCGGTACGATTACATCACGACCGCGATTACCGGACTTTGGTACGAAAATGTTTGGTATGACAGTTTTTCCGTCAAAACGCTCAAAAAATTCGTTGAGTTTGTAGACTCCCATCCGGACTACAAAAACATGCATCCGGAGTACGATTCGATCGAAATCAAGGACTATTCCAAAGAGGAACATATCAAGTACCGCTTCTCCTACACGTCGGGCCCCGGGGACTTTGACAGCATCTCGATGTACGACCTTTTGGAGATGGACGGAGAGCCCGAAAGCCTTGCCAACAACATCGTCATGATCGGTGCATACGCCTCCGGTCTTCAGGACGATTTTAAAATACTTATCAAAAATGACAGCGACCTCTCCCGTATGTACGGAGTGGAAATCCACGCGAATATCATGGAGGCGGTTTACGAGGGAAGTCTGCAGACCGACGCGAACAAACTCGTGATGGCACTCATCTATGCGGTCGTCAGCGGACTTCTGTGCTTCGCGCTGCTCCGTTCGAGCATCTTAAAAGGGCTGTGCCTCTGCGCAGGCACGCTTGCCGTGCATTTCATTTCGTCGCTGATTCTTTATAAAAACGGCATCTACGTGATGCTTCTGTATATGCTGATGACGTGCGTGCTTCTGATGGTCGGCGTTGTCGTCTACCATTACCTCGCGGCGCGTTACGAACGTCAGAAAATCAACCACGCATTCCGCATGTACGTTGCGCCCGAGATTGTTGACGACGTGGCCGGATCCGGCACTTACGAGCTGCATCTCGGCGGGCGGCATAAGGACATCGCCGTTCTCTTCGTCGATATCCGGGGCTTCACGACAATGTCCGAGAACCTCTCTCCCGAAGAGGTCGTCGATATCTTGAACGAGTACTTCGGCGTAATTACGGACGCAATCTTTAAGAATAAAGGCACGCTCGACAAATTCATCGGCGACGCCGCGATGGCGGTATTCAATTCGCCGTTCGACCTCGACGATTACGTGTACCGCGCGGTCATGACCGCATGCGATATCGCAAAGGCAAGCGAAGCGCTCGGCGAGAAGCTGATGGAGCGCTTCGGCAAGAAGGTCAGCTACGGCATCGGCGTGAACTGCGGCGAAGCGATTATCGGTAACATCGGCAGCAACTTCCGTATGGACTACACTGCCATCGGTGATACGGTCAACACGGCTTCGCGTCTTGAAAGCAACGCGAAGGCCGGCGAGATATTGATCAGCGAAGAAGTCAAGAAACGCCTCGAAGGACGCATCGAAACCGAGGACGTCGGCGAGATTCCTCTGAAGGGCAAATCCAACAAGATTTTCGTTTACAGGGTGAAACTATGATTCTAGAGTGTATTCCCGAATATCAGAAGGCGGAAGCCTGGGCGCAGTTAGCGGAGGAACAGGGACTTTGTTTCGAGTACAACGAGTTCTTCAACCCGCGCATTCTCGAAGATAAGGATCGGGTAAAAGAGATCATCCGGACTTATAAAAATCTCGGCCGCGACACGTCCGAAGACACGGTGCACGGGGCATTTCTCGACATTACGGTCTCAAGCAGCGATCCGCTGATTCAGAACGCGTCGGATTACCGCGTCAGGCAAAGCATTGAAATTGCCGAAGAACTCGGCGCACGCGGCGTCGTCTTCCACACCAACTACCTTTCGGATTTCAAATCGAAGGTGTACCGGGAGCGCTGGACGGAACGGAACATCGAATACTGGCGTGGCATTTGCCGGAAGTACCCTTTGGTAAACATCTACTTTGAGAACATGTTCGACGATACGCCGGAGCTGCTCAAGAAGGTTGCCGAGGGCATGCAGGACATGCCGAATTTCGGCGCGTGCCTCGACATCGCGCACGCGTTCCTTTCGGAGGTTTCCGAGAGCGACTGGGCGGAAGCGCTTAACGGCTATGTAAAACATATGCACATCAATGACAATGACGGGCAGGAGGATCTGCATCTGCCGGTCGGAAGCGGGAAGATTGACTGGTCGATTCTTAAGGATGAGCGCCTGTTCACATGCAATCCGTCCATCCTGATTGAAGTCTCCGGCATGGACCGTCTTGCGGAATCGCTCCGCTACCTGAGAAGTGAGGGGATATTACTATGAAGATAACGAACGACCTGCAACGGATTCTGGACATTGCCATCAGCCTCACCGCGGAGAAGAGCTACTCGAAACTCCTCGACCGGCTGATCAGCGAGTGTATGGAAATCTCCGGCTGCGACGCCGGCACGCTTTACATTCTTAAGGATGACAAGCTCGAATTCATGATTCTTCGGAATCACACGATGAACGTGTACCGCGGCGGAAACGGCGAGCCGATTGAATCGATGCCGCCGGTGCCGATGGACGGCCTTTCGGTGTGCTCCTTCTCCGCGCTTCACAAGAAGACGATCAACATCGGGGACGTCTACCACGACTCTTCGTTTGACTGGCAGGGCCCGAAGAAATACGACAGCATCACCGGTTACCACACGCAGTCCATGCTTGTCGTTCCGCTGATTGACCACGACGGCAAGGTCATCGGCGTGCTGCAGCTGATTAACGCAAGCGACGCTTCCGGCGAAATCGTCGGATTTTCCGCGGACAGCGAACGCATCGTCTTCTCGATTGCGTCCGAAGCCGCCATCTCGCTTTCGAACATGATTCTTGTTCAGCAGCTGCGCGAAATGTTATACTCGTTCGTCTCGTCTCTCACCACCGCGATTGACCAAAGGACACCGTATAACGCGAACCACTCCATCCACGTGGCCGAGTACTGCGAAGGGTTCTTCCGCTATCTGATGAAGACCGGTGCGGTACAGGACGGCGCTCCGCTTACCGAGAGCCGCCGCGAGCAGCTTGAGATGGCCGCGATGGTGCACGACGTCGGCAAACTCATCACGCCGATAGAGATTATGAACAAGCCCGACCGGCTTGATTACCGGCTTCCGATTATCGAAAACCGGTGGAAATACATGGAAGCACTCCTTCGTATGGAGCGTTTGGAGGGAATTGTTACCGAAGAAGAGGCGCAGAAACGCCTTGAGACGTTCCAAAACGGCCGTGAATTGATCCGGACGTGCAACACCGCAGGTTTTCTCGATGAAGAGAAAAGAAACGCCATACAGGCGCTTAAGAGCTTCACGGTGACCGACCGCGAGAGCGGTGAGACGGTTGAATTCCTGACCGATGAGGAACTGCACGAGATGATGATCGTAAAGGGCACTCTCACTGCGGAGGAACGGAAGATCATCGAAATGCACGTCGTCTATACGGACCGGATTCTTTCGAAGATCACGTTCATGGACGATTTCAAGGATGTCCGGAGTTTAGCAGCCGCCCACCACGAGTACCTGGACGGAACCGGTTACCCGAACGGCGCCAAGGCGGAAGATCTTCCGCTTGAGGTCCGGATTATGACGATTGCGGATATTTACGATTCCTTAACGGCCGATGACCGGCCGTACAAGAAAGCCGTCCCGCGTGACAAGGCGCTTGCGATTCTCTCCTCAATGGTAGGGGAAGGCAAACTGGACGGCGAGCTGGTGTCACATTTTACGCAGTACATTCATGAAAAAGACGGAGGTACGAACGCATGAAGAAATGGATGATCTTCGGCGGCGCGGGCGCAGGCGTGGTCGCAGTGGTCGTTGCGCTGATCCTGATTCTCGGCGGACGCAACAAGGCCTACCGCTCCATCATCGTTGTCGAGGTGGAGGGCAAGGTCAGCGTGACCCGTGACGGAAACAGCTACGATGCCTACCCGCAGATGAAGCTTCGCTCGGGCGACGCGATGAGCGTTCCCGCGGGCGGTTATGCCCGGCTGAAGCTGGACGGCGACAAATTCGTCTATCTGGATGAGAATTCGAAGATTTCCCTCCAGGCAGCGGGAACCGCCAAAGACAGCAAAACCATCATCTACATCGAGCAGGGAAGCATGCTTACGGAGATTAAGAACAAGCTTTCCAAAGACTCCTCCTACGATGTCGTAACGCCCAATACGACGATGGCAATCCGCGGTACCATTACGCAGACCGTCGTATACCGGATTGAGCCCGGCACCGACATCTCCTTCTTAAAGGACATGGATGATGCGTCAAGAGAGAAACTGCAGACCGCGCTGGATGCAGGCAAGGTTTGCTATGTAACGTTCCAGTATGTTCTCGAAGGTTCCACCGTTATTACCGCATATTACATCGAAGAGGATGACGTCGTTTACACCTCGCGGACGGTTTCCGCAGGCAGCGGCCTGTACTTCGTCACAACCGAAGAAGAAACCGCGGGAATTCCGTATGTAATGGAATGCCAGGTTTATAACGGCACCGTATTCTGGGGCGATAAGACACCGCGTGATGATACCGGAGCCGGACAGGTCCGTTCGAACAAGGGCGCTGCTCCGATCGGCATAAGCGGTGTGGAAGTTTATACCGTTGCGTTTTATTTCCCGGACGGCGTGGATCCGAACGGCATGCAGGGCACCGGAGGCGGAATCGTTAAAGCGGCTGCCGCCGCGATTGAGGCCTACCGCGCCGGCGAACCGTTCCCGACACCTTCGGTAACGCAGACTCCGACGGCTACACCTGTTCCGTCGCCGACACAGACGCCTTCACCGACGGAAGTCCCGACCGAGACTCCTACGCCGACCGAAGAGCCTTCCGAGACACCTTCGCCGACCGAAGAGCCGACCTTAACGCCTACCAACGGCGCAAGGGCTACCGCGACTCCGACAACCAAACCGAAAGCAACCAACACGCCTACGCCGACGAAGAAGCCGAACACTCCTACGCCGACACCAACCAATTCACCGACACCGACGAATTCACCGACACCGACAGCGATTCCGACGCATTCCATTACCTATAAAGACGCCCAAGGAAATGTTCTTTCCTTAAGTCCGTCCACTTACAAAGAAGGGGAAGGAGTTTCTTCGCTTCCTTATACGACCATAACCAGAGAAACAAGCAACAAAAAGGAATCATTCAACGCTTTCAACGGATGGACGTACAACGGGCAAAAAATTTCCGAAATACCCGGCACATTCAATCAGGATATTGTTCTCATCGCGGATGAGGATATTTATCTCTACGCAGTATATTTTTATGATTATGATGTTAATGCATCTCCAAACATGAACGACCCGAAATCATATTTCGATGTCAATTCGCCAATCTACAGTTATTCTGTATATCAGGGCATACCATCCGGCAGTTTCCCGAAGATGGCTTCCCCTGCCGGATACAGTTTTTACGGTTGGAAAAATGCAAGCGGGTCTATAGTAAGTCAGATTCCGGCCTACTCAACCGGAGATGTTACACTCTATGCAGATTATCGAAAGGTATTCCAAATACATTATTATGACAATAACGGTTTAGAGATTAACCCCAGCGGTGCCCCTACTTACTATCTCGAGGGCATTGGTGCCTCAATTCCCTCACTGCCTGACGAAAGCACACGCGCTTTCCTCGGATGGGATAATACAAATACACAAGTTCAGGAACTACTCACTTCAATTGCATCAAGTTCAACAGGAAACGTAGATCTTAACGCCAAATGGGGAAGTATAATAACTGTATATTATTACGACGGCGGGACAGAAGTTGGCGTTGATAATTCTGTAGTGATGGGCCGTGCCTATACGCCGACACTGGTATTACCGGATAAAACCGATAAAACGTTTGCTGGTTGGAGTTACACAAAAATGGGTATACAAATTCCTCCCGGAACATCCGTTGATGCTTCTTACACTGGCTCATTCTATAATGGCATGTCGTTTACGGCTATATGGCAAGATAAATAACGCCATACAATACATATGGCACAGGATTCACTGACTTGGCGCGAACTAGGCATAGTGACAACGCAGGGTATCCAATACCTGCTCCGCCGTCAAGCAATCTGTCCTTGATTCGGTAAAACAGCTCTCCCCGGCTGCCGCACCCGTGGCAGCCGGGGTTCTTTTTCTTCCGGATTGACCGTCGGGAAGTGCTATGTTAACATATTGGTGGGTGTAAGGGGGTGACGAAATGTATCCATTTGATACATCAAGAAAAAGAAATCGACTGACCGATGAGGAACTGCACGAGATGATGATCGTAAAGGGCACTCTCACTGCGGAGGAACGGAAGATCATCGAAATGCACGTCGTCTATACGGACCGGATTCTTTCGAAGATCACGTTCATGGACGATTTCAAGGATGTCCGGAGTTTAGCAGCCGCCCACCACGAGTACCTGGACGGAACCGGTTACCCGAACGGCGCCAAGGCGGAAGATCTTCCGCTTGAGGTCCGGATTATGACGATTGCGGATATTTACGATTCCTTAACGGCCGATGACCGGCCGTACAAGAAAGCCGTCCCGCGTGACAAGGCGCTTGCGATTCTCTCCTCAATGGTAGGGGAAGGCAAACTGGACGGCGAGCTGGTGTCACATTTTACGCAGTACATTCATGAAAAAGACGGAGGTACGAACGCATGAAGAAATGGATGATCTTCGGCGGCGCGGGCGCAGGCGTGGTCGCAGTGGTCGTTGCGCTGATCCTGATTCTCGGCGGACGCAACAAGGCCTACCGCTCCATCATCGTTGTCGAGGTGGAGGGCAAGGTCAGCGTGACCCGTGACGGAAACAGCTACGATGCCTACCCGCAGATGAAGCTTCGCTCGGGCGACGCGATGAGCGTTCCCGCGGGCGGTTATGCCCGGCTGAAGCTGGACGGCGACAAATTCGTCTATCTGGATGAGAATTCGAAGATTTCCCTCCAGGCAGCGGGAACCGCCAAAGACAGCAAAACCATCATCTACATCGAGCAGGGAAGCATGCTTACGGAGATTAAGAACAAGCTTTCCAAAGACTCCTCCTACGATGTCGTAACGCCCAATACGACGATGGCAATCCGCGGTACCATTACGCAGACCGTCGTATACCGGATTGAGCCCGGCACCGACATCTCCTTCTTAAAGGACATGGATGATGCGTCAAGAGAGAAACTGCAGACCGCGCTGGATGCAGGCAAGGTTTGCTATGTAACGTTCCAGTATGTTCTCGAAGGTTCCACCGTTATTACCGCATATTACATCGAAGAGGATGACGTCGTTTACACCTCGCGGACGGTTTCCGCAGGCAGCGGCCTGTACTTCGTCACAACCGAAGAAGAAACCGCGGGAATTCCGTATGTAATGGAATGCCAGGTTTATAACGGCACCGTATTCTGGGGCGATAAGACACCGCGTGATGATACCGGAGCCGGACAGGTCCGTTCGAACAAGGGCGCTGCTCCGATCGGCATAAGCGGTGTGGAAGTTTATACCGTTGCGTTTTATTTCCCGGACGGCGTGGATCCGAACGGCATGCAGGGCACCGGAGGCGGAATCGTTAAAGCGGCTGCCGCCGCGATTGAGGCCTACCGCGCCGGCGAACCGTTCCCGACACCTTCGGTAACGCAGACTCCGACGGCTACACCTGTTCCGTCGCCGACGCAGACGCCTACGCCGACGAAGAAGCCGAACACTCCTACGCCGACCAAGAAGCCTAATGCGACTGATACTCCGACGCCGACACCGACGAACACGCCGATTCCGACACACGCCATCAACTACTATGATGGCGCCACTAAACTTTCCTTAAATCCATCATATTATACGGAAGGCACTGAGGTTCAGACACTGCCGACCCTTCCAGATGTCAAGGATGTAAAGTATTTCCGTGGTTGGTCTAAGAATGCTTCTTCCTTCGTTCGTTGTGAAGGCGTCTCAGCGGAAATGAAAACCGATGTTACCCTTTATGCATTCTGGAATGGTGTCTATAAGGTGGATTACTATTACGTTTACTTCGACGGGGCCACTCCGGCTGTCTCAGAAACCTATATCGAAGGTACAGGAAAAACAACTCTGTACAATCCCGGAGATGAAACGGAATATGTCTACCGAGGCTGGAAGGACAGAATAACCGGAGAAACCGTTTCATCCATTCCGTCCACCGCAGCGAAAGACTACGAATTGGTAGAAATCCGTCTTAAGAAAAACTCTTTCAATGTTAATTTGAATAACTCAGATCTCAATGGAAGTGCTTCTACCTATGGTGTCCCGACTTATTATGTTGCCGGAGAAACAACAACACTTCCTGCTTTGCAGGATACCGAAACCAAAGCCTTCGTCGGTTGGAGTGGCAACAATCAAACCTCTTCCGGGGCTTACTCCTTCACTGTGGACCAAGATAACGTCACCTTACGATTTACTGCTATCTGGAAAGAAAAGCACAAAATTACTTACAATTATACTGATGACAATAATAATCCTCAAACAAGAACAGAGTACTTTGTTGTGGGCGACCCATATACCCTGTTTGTTCCCCCTGTAACAAAGAAGAACTATGAAGGTTGGACAAAAAATGGATTAGTCAATAGTCCCAAACTAAAAGAATTTGACGCGGCTACTACAGCGGGATTTACGACTGATCTTGATTTAAGTGTTGCCTATTCCTATACCATTACAATTAAGGATCTTAACGGCACTGTTGTCGAACAACAAACCGTTAACGAAGGAGGCAGATTCGTATTACCAGATCCTTCCCAATACGGGACAAACGCCAGCGCATGGGAACTCTATGATTCCAATGGCAACCCCGTTCCCGAGGCCTCGACCGGACAGAACCTTCACTCACAAAACGAAACTATAGATAATATTCAACAACACATGACCATTAAAGCCAGAACCCAAGCGTAAAATGTAATCTAATCACCGGGCTTCCGCGAAGGCGGGAGCCCGGTTTCTATGGAAGTATTCCGATTGTATGGGGGATGATGAAATGAATCTTTTTGAGACAGGAAGAAAGCGTGACCGACTTAAAGACGACTCGGTGTTTGACAGAGAAATTTCCGCTGGGATGTTTAACCTGATTCAGGGCGGCATCGTGATTATCGGTCTGGTTATCAACTGGATTTTTCTTGCTCTTTTGGGGGATTCCATGAAGAATCTGAATCCGATTATTCTTGGTTTCTTTTATATTGCTGTTTTGGTCGCGGGAGTTGTGCTTATGTCGGAGGTCCCGTATACCTTCCTCGTATGCATTGCATATTACATGGTTGTCGCTCCGTTTGGGATTGTCGCCGCCTCAATCATTGACCTGTCCTCAGCGAAATCCGGCGCAGATGTCGTTCTGCAGGCCGTTGTGATTGCCTCATGCGTGACTTCGGCAGTAACCTTCTTCTCCTGTATCCTGCCGAACCGAAGCAACAGTCTTCTCGCTCTGGCATGCGTCGGCGGTGTAGCATTTGCCGCATCGGTTACCATTGTTGCGCTGGTCAGTATAGATATCTGCATCTGGGCATGGCTTGCAGCGTTATTCTTCTGCTTCTTCTTTGTTTATGATATGGCGCGTTCACAGGAATTCTCACGGACGGTGAAGCATGCTGTCGACTGTGCGGCAGACACCTACCTGGACACCGCGTTATTTGTGATTGGATTCTTAATAGCCCTTCTCGGCGCATATTTCGCCAGCTTTCCCGTTGGGATTTAGAAAGGCAACCGAAAAGTAAGAAGCTGCCGATTGAGTTGCCTTTTAGGCGGACTCAAGCCGGAGAAAGCAACCGAAAAATGAAGAATTAAGCGGGAAGGTTGCCTTTTAAGCGAACAAAAGGCGGAAAAGGCAACATGAACAGCAAAAGACAGGATTCAAGGTTGCTTTTGCCCGGATACAGCGGGGCACCGGTCGCCGGGCCCACCAGCCATCAGATTGAAAATCCCCCCGAACCAAACAAAAACCCGCACAGCCGGTCTGATACAGGTTGTGCGGGTTCTTTATTTCTTATCCGTTTCGTAACTACTCTGCGTAGTCAAATCCCATCTTGATTGCCTTTGCGTTCAGTTCCTTGAGGTCCTGATGACGGGCGCTGACAATCTTGTCAATGATCTTGTCGATGTTCTCGGTGGAGATGATGCCGGTTTCCTTGATCATCTTACCGACGAGAATCATGTTGGCAAGGGTAGGCATTCCGTTGTCGGCAGCGAGCTTCGTTGCGGGAACGCCGAACGCCGTAACGTCGGTTCTTGCAACCGGGCGGGTGATCAGCGTCGAATCATAGAAGATTTTACCGCCGGGTACAACCGCGGGTTCGTATTTGTCAAGGGAAGGAAGGTTCATGACAACGAGGATGTCAGGGTTCGTAACAATCGGGGAACCGATGATCTCATCGCTGAATACAACGCTGCAGCTTGCGGTACCCCCACGCATCTCGGGGCCGTAGGAAGGAAGCCAGCTGACCTGCTTATCGGAGATCAAGC
>CAMZEW010000015.1:0-23774 GCA_947305875.1 uncultured Lachnoclostridium sp. | reverse complement strand
TCGGCACATTTCACGCCGTCTTCTTTCACATTTTGCAAAATGAATATAACCTGAGTCCGACGCACATCTTGCGGGAATCGACTGCCCATGAGCTGCTTCGCGACATTCTTCTTGAGGTGCAGCCCGAGCTCGCCGAAGAACCCGAGATGGTGGAAGCGATCCGTGAAGAGATTACGCGGTACAAAGGGTCGCGAAAGCCCGGGCATGCGGCAAATGCCACACCGATACCTTCACGAAAGGATGCCGCGCCGCCCGATGCTCCGACCGACGGCACCCCGCCGTCCGGGGACCCGTCTGACGTTTCTTCGTACGAGCCGCGCTCCTGCCGGCGCGAGCTGTTCTTTCCGGTGCTCCGAAGCTATCTTACAAGAACGCAAAGCCGGAACCTTGTGGATTTCGAAGACATGCTCTCTTTAACCTGTGAACTTTTCTCAAAGCGTCCTGATATTCTTGCCGTCTGGCAAAGCAAGTATTCTTACATTCTCATCGACGAATTCCAGGACATCAATCCCATGCAGTACGAAGTCATCCGGATGCTTGCCGGCACCCGCTGCAACATCTTCGCGGTCGGTGATGACGACCAGTCAATCTACGGGTTCCGCGGCGCAACGCCCGGGATTATGTTACGGTTTCCGGAGGATTTCCCGGGTGCGAAGCAGGTAACGCTTTCAATCAATTACCGGTGCAGCGAGGAAGTGCTTTCGGCTGCGTCTGCTTTGATTGCGTGCAACCCGGACCGGTATGAGAAACACCTGACAGCTGCGCGGGGACCGGTCTGCCCCGTTACTTTCCCGGTGTGTGACGATACAAGCTCGGAGTTCGAAGCAATCGGACAGCAGATCAAAAGATTCCTTTCGGAAGACTGCGCACCGGAGGAGGTTGCGGTACTGGTTCGTACCAATTCGGAAATCCGAGGGCTTCTGCCGGTATTCGAGAAGTTCTCGATTCCGTTCTGCTGCCATGTCCTTCCGCCTTCGCTGTTTCGGAATTCGTACGTTGCCCCGGTCCTCTCCTATCTGCGGATTGCCTCGGGCGGACGGGCTCGAAGCGACTGGCTTTCGATTGTGAACCGGCCGGTGAGGTATGCGGAGCGCGTGGCATTTGCCGCACGGGAAGTGAACCTTACGGATGTCTATACGATTCTTCATAAGAGAGGGAAGGATTATGTCGTTGAGAGGCTTCAGAAGCTGGAGGCGGACCTCGCGCGGATCGGCGGGATGAATCCGTATGCGGCGATTCATTACATCCGCCATATCGTCGGGTACAACCGTTACCTGACGGACACAGCGGCCGAGCCGGCAGAGGTGATGGACCTTCTCGATGAATTGATGAATCTGTCGAAAGATTTCCGAACGATTCCGGATTTTTTAGCCTACGCGGAGCAGGAGGACGAGCGGAGACGGAAGGCGGCGGAGCGGGCGAAAACCGGGCACGGCGTGTCGGTTCTTACTTTCCACCGCTCGAAGGGACTTGAATTCCGGCACGTAATTCTCTGCGACTGTAACGAGCTGGTCACACCGCACAAAAAAGCGCTCCTCCCCGAACATATCGCGGAGGAACGCCGTCTGTTTTATGTCGCGATGACCCGTTCCTTCGGAACACTCACGCTTTACAGCGTCCGAAAGCGGCTCACGCATCTGATGATGCCGTCCCGTTTCCTCGGGGAAATCCGGCTGCCCGAAAGCCTCGCCGTCCCGGGGGCGCGCGTCGTACACGTAAAGTACGGAAGCGGAACCATCGTTTCAAGGAACCGGACGCATATACGCGTCCGATTTGACGGAGCAATCCTTGCAAGAAACCTGCCGTTCCCGCTGTGCCGCGAGGACGGAAGCCTGGTGCTTGAAGTTTTTGCTTAAACGGGATGCGTGTGTCGCGGTCTCCCTCAGGCGGCTCTGCTGCACCGTCACCCAGGCCGTAAGGCCTGATGCTATGCTTCGTCGGAACCTTCTTCGTCGAGGTCCTCGTAGTCGTTCTCGTCCATGTACTCGTAGAACGCCTCGGACACCTCGTCGAACTCTTCGTCGTCTTCAATGTTCTCAAGGATCGGGCTCGTCTCGTCGTCCGGATTCTCTTTGAAGCGGTACAGGTAAACCTGTGCCTCGCCTTCCTCCTGCTGCGGGGCAAGAGCAATGTACTCTCCGTCACGCGCCGGGAAGATTGCGATTACGTCGCACTCCACTTCCTCGTCGTTATCGAGATAAAGCGTTACGGTATCGTGGTCAAGGTTTTCTTTATAATCTGCCATTCGGATTCTCCTTTAAGTGATGTCATCTCTGTAGGACGCTTTCCGTCCCGTTTACAAGTTCATAATAGCACGGCGCGGGGATTTCTTCAACACATAAAAACTTACTTCCGAACGGTCCGCGCCTTGTTGACGAACCGGCGGAAAACCAGTAGAATAGTATAAGATTCCCGCGAAGCGTTACGGCCTGTGCGGGCCCGAAAAATGTGAAAGGAGACGCCATGAAACAGGTAGTGTTTGACAATCTGGAAACGATACCGGTGCGCTGTTCGGTGCGCGATTTCGTGGAATTTCTCCTTCGAAGCGGCGACCTCGACAGCCGCTCCGGCCGAAAGGATCCCGACACGATGCGCGAGGGCGCCGAGATGCACCGCCGCATCCAGAAGGAGCAGGGCGGAAACTATGCGGCCGAAGTAAATCTGTCGCACACCTGCCTTGTATCCTACGGACGCCACACCTTCTCGCTGACCGTCGAAGGGCGTGCCGACGGCATCATCACGATTGATGACTCGATGCGCGCAGACCTTCCGAACGAGGCGCTTGTCTTCAGCGACGTGCCCTGCGCAATCGATGAGATTAAGACGATGCTCCGCGACGTCAACAAGCTGACGGCGCCGGTTCCCGAGCATCTTGCCCAGGCCAAATGCTATGCTTACTTCTACTGCATGCAGGCGGAGCTTGAGAGAATTGCCGTGCAGATGACTTATGTCACTTTGGAAAGCGGCAGGCGGCGTTACTTTACGGAGTTTTATACGAAGGACGAACTGTCGGAATGGTATTTTGCGCTGTGCCGCGAATACGCGAAATTTGAGGAGTGGACGACCGAACACCGTCTTGCGCGCGACGCCTCGATCCGGACACTCGGCTTCCCGTTTGAATACCGGCCCGGCCAGGACTCTCTGGTGAAGGACGTGTATCGGACGATTCTTCGCGAGCGGAAGCTTTTTTTAGAGGCACCGACCGGCGTCGGGAAGACGATCTCAACGGTTTTCCCCGCCGTCAAATCAATGGGTGAAGGCCTCACCGAGAAGATTTTCTACCTGACCGCGAAGACAATCACGCGGACGGTCGCCGAGGAGACTTTTACGCTTCTTACCGGGCGCGGACTCGTATTTCTTCCGATTACGATTACGGCCAAGGAGAAGCTTTGCGTGTTGCCGAAGCCGGACTGCAATCCGGAGTCCTGCCCGCGGGCAAAGGGGCATTTTGACCGGATCAACGAAGCGGTTTACGCGATGCTTTCTACACTGGTAGAACAGCGTGGTAACAATGTTTCCTCAGGTAACGTATATACTGCTTCCGGCGTGGGAACCTCATCATGTTCTTCCGACGAGCCTGCCGCATGGGCGGACCCTTCTGAATCCGAAAGCACCGCCAACCAGAAAGGCGCGCTCTTCTCGCGCGACCTGATTCTCGAATTTGCCGAACGTTATCAGGTGTGCCCGTACGAAATGAGCCTCGACGTGGCATTGTTCGCCGATGCCGTGATTTGCGATTACAATTATGCGTTTGATCCGGATGTTTACTTCCGAAGATTCTTCGGCGGGGAGATTCGTAAGAATTATGCGATGCTGATTGACGAGGCGCACAACCTCGTGGAGCGCGCCCGGGATATGTACTCGGCGACATTGGTGAAAGAAGATTTTCTGCTTGCGAAGGGCGAGATGGCATTTTACGCGCCTGCCGCGAGAGCTCTTCAGGCGTGCAACCGTGCGATGCTTACCATCAAGCAGCAGAACGAGCACTTCGCGGTGCTCGAGTCCCTGGACAGACTTTATATGAGCCTGATGCGGCTCATGGGCGTGCTCGACACGTACATGGCGGACAGCAGCAATTCGCTGCCCGAGCTCACGACCGAGCTGTTCTTTAATGTGCGGCACTTCCTTGCGATGTATGACGAGTCGGACGACCATTACCGCTACTACTGCGACTACCGCGAGGACAACCGCTTCTATGTCTGTGTGCGCTGCATGGACCCCTCAAGACAGCTCGAACAGCGTCTTTCGCTCTGCCGGAGCGCGGTCTTCTTCTCGGCGACGCTTCTGCCGATCGGCTACTATAAACAGCAGCTTTCCGGCTCTCCCGAGGACTATGCCGTTTACGCGGAATCCCCGTTCGATTCCGACAACCGCCTCGTTCTCATCGCGAACGATGTCAGCACGCGCTACACCCGCCGCACCGATGACGAATTCCGTAAGATAGCCGGCTACATCACTGATTTCTGCGCTGCGAAGAAGGGCAACTACATGGTCTTCTTCCCGTCCTACCGCTACCTGACCGCCATCGCGGACATTCTTTTCGAGGTGCCCGGGCTTCGGCTTCTGGTTCAGGAAAGCTCGATGTCCGAACTCGCCCGCGAGGAATTCCTTCAGGCCTTCTCCGAAGAGCATGAAGATACGCTTCTCGGACTTTGCGTGATGGGCGGAATCTTCGCCGAAGGCATCGACCTGACCGCCGACCGCCTGATCGGCGCCGTTGTTGTCGGTCCCGGCCTTCCGATGGTCTGCAACGAACGCGAGATGTTCCGTGAATACTATGCCGAGCGCTGCGACGCCGGCTTCGAATACTCTTATCTCTATCCCGGCATGAACAAGGTGCTTCAGGCCGCCGGTCGCGTCATCCGCACAACCGACGACGTCGGTGCCATCCTGCTTCTCGACGACCGTTTCACGAAGTCCGCCTACCGCGACCTCTTCCCCCGCGAGTGGGAGAACTGTCTCCGCGTGAACCGCTCCACCCTCCCCCGCGTCCTCGCGGATTTCTGGGAGAGGAAAGGGCGGAAATAACGTAAGCGGTTGCGGTAAAAGCGGCATCATTACCGGCGGTAAGTTGCGCCACAGTGGCGAGAGGCAGTGTCGTCACACCCTCTTGCTTTATTCCAAGTTTAGTGTTATTGTTTTGATACCTTCTTCACACTTCTTAGAGTTTTTCTTTATTCGGTGTTAGGTTTTAGAAGTCATTTTCACACCATCCATGTTCAAGTTATTATCTGGTGTTATTCCCCAACGCTTCTTTTCACACCCACATAGAAGTTTTCTCTTTTAGTGTTATTATTTCCCCAGTTTTTTCACACTAGACTTTTTTCTTATCGATTCGGTGTTAAATGTAGCCCGAATTCTTCACACCATTCTTCCATAGACATATTTCGGTGTGAACTTCCCCGACGATATTTCACACCACAAATCTAACTTCTTTATCCAGTGTTATTTCTCCTCGAAATTGATAACACCATTCTACACAAAACTCATCTTGGTGTTAATCTCACCAAGAAAAAGGCATTGCAGGATAATCTCATGCAATGCCGAACATATGCCAAAGAAAAGGATCACAAAAGAAATCATAAAAGAAAGGAATCCGCAACATGAACAATCAAAACCGTACAAACCGCAAGGAATACTTGCAAAACCTTCTCAAGCAGATTCAGCAGGATAAAAAGACTATGCCTGAAGGAAGTCTTCGGGTTCACGGCGGAAAAAAGCCCTACTATTATCATGTCATGGATAAAGCAGAGGCATCTTACGGCCGTTATCTGAAGTCCACGGAGTCCCGGCTGGCGGCAGCGCTTGCTCAGAAAGATTATCTGATTCGATTAGAAGAATCCGTACTGCAGGAACTGAAAAATCTTCATCTTGATGAGAAGAAAAGCATCAATCCTTCCCTCCTTCCGGAGGATGTGTACCGCTCCCTGAATTCCTATCGGCAGGCGCTGGTGACGCCGCTCGTCATCGGCGATGAAGATTACAAAAACGCCTGGCTTCAGGAAGCGTACGAGCGGAAGTCTTTCCTGGAAGGCGACCCCTCCTTCTACTCCGCACGCGGCGACCGGATGCGTTCCAAGTCGGAAGTGTTAATTGCGGACATTCTGGATGAATACGGAATTCCGTACCGCTACGAGGCACCGCTCCGCCTGAGGAGCGGTTACACGATTCATCCCGATTTCACGCTTTTGCGGCTTCCGTCCCGTACGGTCTGCTATCTCGAACACTGCGGGCGCATGGACGACGAAGTCTATCTGCACGCATTTCTGCGCCGCGAGAACACATACATTGAAAACGGAATAATTCCGGGCCGCGACGTCTTTCATACCTTCGAAAGCGGAGCCGACCCGGTCAATACAAAAATGCTTCGGAAAATGTTACACGCACTCTTCTGTTGAAAGGCTCCCCGAAGGTTCTTCCGGAAAGTCCCTTGAAAACCCTTCCAAAGGCCCTCAAAAAGCCTCCGGAAAGTTCTCCGACAGACCCTCGAAAAATCGCGGAAAGCCCTTCCGAAGGCCCTCAAAAAGCCTCCGGAAAGTTCTCCGACAGACCCTCGAAAAATCGCGGAAAGCCCTTCCGAAGGCCCTCCGAAAAGTGTCCCCTGTACTCTTTCCGATCTTCTACCCCAGCGCCACGTCAAGTGCCATCATCAGCGTGAATCCGACCGAGAACATCAGCACGCCGATGTTCGAGTGCTCGCCCTCGGACATCTCGGGGATCAGTTCCTCCACGACGACATAAATCATCGCGCCGGCCGCGAAGCTTAACAGGTACGGCATCGCGGGCACAATCAGCCCTGCCGCGAGAATCGTAAGCGCCGCGCCGATCGGTTCCACCGCACCCGAAAGAGCTCCTCCGGCAAATGCCATGCCCTTACTCTTTCCCTCCGCGTGAAGCGGCATCGAAATGATGGCGCCTTCCGGGAAATTCTGAATCGCGATACCGATAGCAAGCGCAAGCGCGCCGCCTGCCGTCACCATCTCATTGCCGGCCCGCAAGCCTGCATACACGACGCCGACGGCCATGCCTTCGGGAATGTTGTGAAGCGTCACCGCGAGCACCATCATCGTCGTCTTTCGAAGCTTGGATTTCGGGCCCTCCGCCTTCTCCGCATTCATGTGCAGATGCGGAATGACCGTATCAAGAAGCAACAGGAAAAGGATGCCGAGCCAGAACCCGATGACCGCGGGAAGAAACGACAGCTTCTTTAGATTCTCCGCCTGTTCAATCGCCGGAATAATCAGACTCCACACGGAAGCCGCAACCATCACCCCTCCGGCAAATCCGGTCAGCGCCCGCTGCACCGTCTTCCCCAGATTTCTCTTCATAAAAAACACGCAGCCCGAGCCAAGCGCCGTTCCCAAAAACGGTATCGTAAGTCCGAGTATAATCTCCGTTCTCATATCCTTTTCTCCTTTCCGCACCGAATTTTCTTCATCGGCAAGCCTCATGACAACACATATCGTGTCCGCCCGGTTTTCAGTTAGTCCTCGCTAACCCCACTATACTCTTCTTTCGTAAAATGTCAAGCGCCCCCTGCTCTCCGGTTCTCCGGAATCCAGGCGGCGCCTCATTCTTTTCATCCCTTGTATCTTAGGCGGAATGTCTTTCACCCGGCCCCGGGGCACTGCCCGGATCAGCTCCCTACGAAATCAGCTTCGCGGTCCGAAGCGTGCAGTAGGTGTAACCGCCGTCCTCATAGGTATCGAACACGCCGGTGACCGTGATCACGCTCCCGAGCTCCGGATAATCATCCGGGTACACGTGCTCCCCGTCAAGCACAAACTCGATGCCGTTCTGGCAGCAGGCCGTCGCGTCCTGAATCAGACACGCGAAATAATACTGCCCGGTCGCTTCGTCGTAATACACGCCGAACGTGCCCTTCATCTTCATCGTTTTGCCGATGTACGAACCCGGCTCCGTAACGATGTTATAAACCTCTGCGTAAACCATTCCGGGCGTAAGCACGGTAAGATCCACATCGACATTCGGATCTGCGGGCTTCTCCGTAGGCGCGGAAGTCGGGCCGGAATCCGGATAATCGGACGGAATTGCAGGCGGAAGCGTCACATCCGTATCGCCGGAACCGTTCACGGGCGTCGGCGTGTTTTGCTTTTCGGAATCCTCTCCGCCGTTCTTCTTATCTTCTTCGTTCATACCCTTTTGTAAAACGCTCTCGACGGTGTTCCGCTGCCCGCCTCTCCGGCCGGCGGCATTGCCACCCGCGCCGCAGCCCGTAAGCACGGCAGAAAGGCTCACACAAAGCAACCCGCAAAGCATATTCCGAATCAGCCGTTTCATCTTCGAATCCTACCTCCTAACAACCCGATTGAATAACATACAAAGAAAAGAATCACATCGACCGCGACAATCGTCGAGCCGACCGGCGTCCCCGACAGAATAGACAGAAGAATCCCGACTGCGGCCCCGATGACCGAAATCACTGCGGAACCGACCGTCACCGCGCGGAAACTCTTAAACAGCCTCATCGACGAAAGCGCCGGGAAGATCACCAGCGCGGAAATCAGGAGCGAGCCGACCAGATTCATCGCAAGGACGATAATCACCGCGACGACAACCGCAATCAAGAGGTTGTAAACCTCGGTCTGCACGCCTGCGGCCTTTAAGAAAACTTCGTCAAATGTGACCGCGAAAATCTTATGATACAACAGCACGAAAACAACCACCACGACCACCGACAGAACCATGCACATCTTAACGTCCGTCTCCGTCAGCGTCAGAATTGACGTGGAGCCGAACAGTGTCGTGCACACATCGCCGGAAATGTTCGAAGAAGTCGGGAACACATTCATGATCAGGTATCCGAACGCCAGTGCCGCGACCGAAATCATCGCAATCATCGCGTCCCCCTTGATTTTCGTGTTCTGCCCGGTCCGAAGCAGCAGAACGGCACTCAGCACCGTCACCGGAAGAACGATGTACGTGTCATTTGTCAGGTTTGCTACGGCCGCCACCGTCATTGCGCCAAATGCGACGTGCGACAGTCCGTCCCCGATGAACGAGAACCTCCGAAGAACCAGCGTGACGCCGACCAGCGAAGAGCAGAGGGCAATCAGAACCCCGACAATCAGGGCGCTCCGGACAAAGGAATAACTCAGGTAAAGACTGAGTCTTCCGAACATGTCCGTAAACGGATTTTGAACATTGAGCAGTGGCATTTTCCTCACCGAATTACGGCACAGCGGCTGTTACCCCGCTGTGCCTTCCTTTCTTAGCGCAAAGCTTCCTTCAAAACGGACAGATTTTGCTCCATGACGGACAGATACGTAACGCCGTTTTTGATGTCCGCAGACGTCGCGGACTGCAGGGAATTCAGCGTCAGGATCTTCTGGTCCTTCGTGTTCGTGTTCCGGATAATCGTATCGGCAATCCGGTGGTCGGTGCCCTCGATCGTCATAACCGTATGAAGCGAGAGCTCGTCCACCTTCTGTGACAGAAACGCAATCGTCTCAAAGCTTGCCTCCGACTCGGCGGAGCAGCCGGAAAATGCGGCGTAGCACGTAAGACCGTAGTCATCCGCAAAGTAACGGAACGGGAAGCGGTCACCGAACAGAAGCGTCTTGACCGGCGCCTCGGAAACGGTCTTCTTATACTGTTCATCAAGCGTCTTAAGCTTCGCAATATAAGCCTCGGCGTTCTTCTTATAGGTTTCCGCATTGGCGGAATCCGCCTTTGTGAGTGCGTCCGCAAGGCTCTTTACAAGAATCTCCGCATTGCGGAGCGAGAGCCATACATGCTCGTCGTACTCGGGACCTTCCTCTTCATGTTCATGGTCGTGATCTTCACCGTCCTCATGGTCGTGGTCATGCTCCTCTTCCTGCATGCCGGGCAGCAGTTCTTCCTCCTTCGCGACGCTGCCGAGCGCTTCGAGGAGGTTCACAACAACACGATCCTTGTTCGCGGAACTGCGAAGGGCGTTCTCCACCCATCTGTCGGACTCACCGCCGACATATACGAAAAGGTCGCACTCGGAAATCTTCAGGATATCGGCCGCGGTCGGCTGATAGCTGTGAAGGTCCACGCCGTTGTCAAGAAGCAGCGTAATCTCCGCGTCAGCGGCGCGGTCCCCTAAGATCTCACGAATCCAGTCATATTCCGGGAAAATCGTCGTTACGATTTTCAGTTTTCCGTTGTCCGCACCGTTCTTACCGAAGCTGCATGCGGAAAGACAGCCGGCAATCAGAATTGCGGCAACACATAAAGATATCAATTTTCTCATTACTCTAAAAAACCTCCAAAATCAGAAAAATACACATAAAAAGCAGCGGCACACCGCGCCACACGGCACAGTCTGCCCCTGCGGAGGTCAATTCAACGGTTTAAACGGACTTTTTGTGACACCGGCGTCTGCTTCGTAAGTTCCGTTGTCACAGGCACAATACAAAGCGCCGAAACGCACAAAGGAAGCATCGCAACACAGGCAAGAACGCACAACGCGCCCTCTGCCATGCGGCGCAGATTGTTCGAGCACATTTCCAGAATCGAACAGACCGGGCAGTCGTCGTCACCCGAGCAGTCGTGTCCGGCCTCGGCGGCCAGAAAAACAGCGGAGCACAGCACGCACGCAAGAATCATGACCGCAATGAAAATCGCAGTCTGTCTCCCGGCTTTCGAAACCGTCTTACCCATGCTGTCCTCCTTTCCGCCCTCAATTCTTCTCGCGAAGGCTCATTTCCATAATCTTCTCACATAAATCCGCGAACGGAATGCCCGCTTCGTTCGCGGCAATCACAAGATGCGCGTCCTGATAAATCTGCGGCAGCGAATCGCACTCGAGGCAGACGAACGAGCCGTCGTCCCGGACGATGAAATCCATCTTCGCATATGCCGTCACACCGAGTAAATCGGTAACCTTCTCGGCGGCTTCCTGCAGCTTCCCGCGGAGCTCGTCCGGAATGTCCGCGGGACACTTCGGCGCACGTTCGCCGCGTGCATTCAGGCCGATTTCTTTATCTCTTGTTTCAAACGGAAGCACTTCCACAACGGGAAGGGCCTTTCCTTCGATTGTTCCGACCGCGAACTCGCGCCCGATCACATATTCCTCAACCAGAATCTCACTTGCCCAGCGGAAGGCTTCTTTAATCGCTTTCTTGAAGGAAACGATGTCATTTGCCACCGAAATGCCGAGTCCGATTCCGCCGTTGTTCGGCTTCACGATGACCGGATAACGAAGCCCCGCTGCCTCGGGATCCGTTGTTGTCTCCGCCTTTTTATATACGCAGTACCCTTTCGGGACAGTGATGCCGGCCTCCGTGAGGAGCTGCTTCGAAACGGATTTGTTCGAAGAAACCGCGGACGAAAAATGGTCGTTACCGGTGTAATCGATTCCTAAGAGGTCGAATGCCGCCTGCACTTTGCCGTTCTCCGCATCCGCGCCGTGAAGCGCGATGAAGACAAGGTCTGCCTGCCTGCAGATCTGCAGCACGTTCGGGCCGAAGTACGAACCGGACTGGTCGCGGCGGCGTTTCCGGACTGCCCAGAGATCCGGGATTTCGTCCGAAATGTTGCCGGGCGCAAGCGAATACTTCTCGGTGTCGTCGAACGCATACGGAATCGACAGCTCGCGCTCCTCATAGCCCATGTAGGCATCCAAAAGGATGACCTTGTGTCCTTTTTCCTTGAGCCGCTCGGCCACCACCTGACCGCTTCGAAGCGACAGGTTCCGCTCGTTTGAAAGGCCTCCCGCAAGCACAACGATGTTGAGGTCCGTCGGCATCTCAAACGGCTCTTCCTCTTCGGGCTCATCGCCGAGCACGATGTCGGAGCCGTCCATCTGAAGTTCGAGTGTCGGAAGCATTTCCTTCGTCATGCAGACAATCTGCAGAACGCCCTTGACCTGGTCCGCTGTGAGTTCGATGCCGTACTTCCGGCGGCAGATCCCCTGCACCTGCTTCACGACAACGCCGTTCACGTGCCGGATCAGGAAGTTCGAAAGGTTCAGCGCGGCGCCGAGTTTACGGGACGTCACGAAATCCTCCAGCATATCGACAATCTTGAGCGCGTCGTCCATCTTAAAGTTCGCGACGATGTCCCGAAGCGCCTTTAAGAAATCCTTGTTCTGCTGCGAGTACTTGATGCAGAACGCAAGAATATAAGCCGTATTGTCCGAGTAGGTCGGGTCGCCGACAAGCGAGCACAGGAAGTTGATGTACTCGATGACGGAATCCTTGCCGTTAATCAGAAACGCCCGCTCCGTGAGCATTCCGAGCAGCTTGTTCGTCTCCGCCTTTTCCTTCGCGCTGAAGCCGGACCGGATCAGGCTGTTGATGAACTGATCCATGATCTGCATCTCCGGCCGCTGCCCGTTCGGATTGACGCGCATCGTGTATTCGCCGTCCTCCGCGAAATCGAAGAACGTGTTCGGCGCGTGGCTCTCGGCAACGCCGTACCGGCCGTAATCGTAGCCGATGTAATACGTCTTCGCGCCGACGTCGTTCATCAGAATGTTGACGTAATCGAAATCGACGTTATGGTTCTCGATAATGCCCTGCCGCTTAAGAATCCGCTTGCGGTAGTGCGCGATGAATTCGTCGGAGAAGCCCTGCCCGTCAAAGGACACGCAACGCGCCGGCGTATCATTCAGAATCGTAATGTATTTCGCCTTGTTGCCGCCCTTCGAATGCCCGATGACGGTAACCGTGTAGTTTTCAAGATGCAGTCTCCGGTACACGCTCTTGTACCATTCGAGCGCATTGATCTGCTGCAGGGAATCGACCTGGTTGGCACCCTCGAAATCGTCCACCCATTCGTTGTCCGCGGTTCCGCGAAATGCGACGACCGCCTCCTTCTCCTGCTCATTGATGAAGACCGCCGAAATGCCGCCGCCCCCGCCGTACGCCATGTCAAGATGCGGCTCCTCAATGCGTGCATCGAGGATGTTCGGCTTCCTGAAGAGCGCCATGATGATGTTTCTCCAGTCAAAGCCGTTCATGCAGGAGTTGTAAATCAGCTCGTCGTCAAGCTTCGACGTATCAAACCGCGAAATGTACTCCCTTACGGTCTGCCCGTCCGCGTGCAGCACGGTGAAGAGCGGCTCCACATCGGGGAAGTACGTCAGGTGCTCAATCAGCAGCAGTTCATCCATTTTGTACAGCATAAAATCTTCTCCCGGATTCAGATTTATTCGGTCTCGATTTCCTCAATCAGCGCCTGGTACACAAGGCGCAGGTTATTGTTCTCAAGACGGATGTTCCGCACAAGGTTGATGCTGATCATCCGCAGCAGCTCCACGCCGCTTCTCGGATGCTCCTCGCAGAAGCGGTCAAAGTCTTTTCTTGTCACGGAAAATGTGACGCAGTCCGTCTTCGCTCTCACGGTCGCGGAACGCTTGTCGCTGTCAATCATCGCCATCTCGCCGAACACGCAGTGCGCGTTCGCGTCAAGCGTCGCCACAACGAAGCGGTCGCCGAAGATTGTCGTCTTAATGATATCCACCATGCCTTCAAGAAGCACGTATACCTCATCCCCGGATTCGCCCTCGGTGATGATGTTCTCCCCGGCCGACGTCCGTCTCTCCTTAAGAAGTCCGGCAAGAATCCGAAGGTCCTCATCGGAGATGCCCGAAAGGAGCGGGAATGCTCTTAATCTTTCCGTGTAATCCATTCCGATGCCCTCCTTTTCAGACTTCGTCGCCCAAGATAATAGCGCCCATGTTCTTTCCGAGCACGTAATCGTCGTTCGGATTCAGGTGCGGGCAGTTGGTCTCCATGCTCTTAACGGACTTCAGACGTTGGATGATCTCACCGTAGTTGGTGGACATCTGCGCCTCGGAAAGAATCTGATGCTTCAGTTCCTTCTCAACGCCCATGTTCTCGAGAATCCCGAGAAGCAGCACGCGGTTCTTCTTATACCAGGCGAACAGTTCGCCGTAAGTCTTGCCTTCCCATTTGCTCCCGATCGGGGCAATCTGCACCGATACGCCGTCGCCGTTATCGAGAAATGAGGACATCACCTTCGACATGCCGCTGTAATTCGTCGAGGTGCTCAATATATAGCGCGTGTACTCGTCAACGAAGATGATCTCCGCGCAGTTCTGGCTCTCCAGATAATTCTTGTAACGCTCGGTGCGAACCTCCGCGCAGATATGGCATTTGCCGTTTAATTTACGCACAAGAAGCGTCGCCGCGAACACACGGGAGTCCACCAGCTCCTCGCCGAGGTTTTCCTGGTTCTCGCCGATGATTAAAACCTTCGACGCCTCGCGGACGTTCGCATTGAGAAGCGTCTGCTCCTCCGTGAAATCTCCGCGCAATATCAATAGCCCTTTCAAATCCTCGTCGTCCCGCAGGTTCTGGATCTTCACGTCGTCGGCATTGTTGATCAGAATGATGTCCGACGCCTTGCGATCCTTGTTCTTGCGGAGAATGCCGAGAATCAAGGGCTTGATGTCATTTTTCCATCCGCAGATCAGAATGTGATCCTTCATCTTCTGCATCTTCTTCACTCCCCGTTCCATTTTCAGTCTTTTCGCGACAAATGCCGACGAAATGTAGCCGATGACGGACGACAGCCCCACCATACCGAGAATCAATACAAGGATTCCGATGATACGCGTTCCCGGGGTTTCGACGTACTGGTAATCATTGCCGGTCATCGCAAGAAAGTTGAAGACGACAATGTCCCAGAACGACGTGTCCGCGCCCGCGTGCCGAAGCACTAAGAAGCACACCAGGCAGAGGATTAAGTATAAGCCGAAGACAATGAGAATCACGGGCAGATGGATCAGTTTAAAGAATCCGGTTACCCGTTTCACCCACTTTTTCATAACACAGATACTGTATCATAAAAGGCTTATTTATTCAAGTCGCGAGGGGGATTTCGTGACAAAAAGAGAACGGCCCCCGCAGGAGCCGTCCCCGTAACATTTAACGCACAATCCGATAATAAGTCCTCGCCGTGAGCCGGTAGATGATCATGTAAATCGCGGTAAATGCCACGACCGTCAGCACCGTACACATAAGGAACAGCGAATCGTTATAAAGCTGCAGCAGCGCGAGCAGCTTGTGGATGACCGGGTACGCCACGGTGATGTGGAGCACCGCCGTGATTACCGGAAGGAAGAACACGATGACAATCTGGCGGCGGATCGTGCCCTTTGTCTCCTTCGGGGTCATGCCGACTTTCAGAAGAATCTGGAAGCGGCGGCGGTCATCGTAGCCCTCGGAAATCTGCTTGTAGTAGATAATCAAAGCGGTCGCGAACAGGAATACGATACTGAGAAGGATTCCGAGGAAGAACAGCGATCCGTAGACGGCATACATCTCATAGCGCATCGCCCAGATTGTGCCCCATTTTACCCAGACGTGATCCGTTCCGTAGTTTTCCTTCACGTAATCGGTAATCGCCTCGCTGACTGCGCTGTACGTGTTCTGTTCCGAATCGTTCGCGGAGATGGCCTTCTCATCCGCAACCTTAATCAGATACATGTACGAAACACGGTTCGCGTACCCGGGCAGGTCTTCTTCAATCTGCTTGCTGACAGCCTCCAGATCCGCTATGTCCGGAAGCACGATTCCGTAGACGTCCACCACCGTCGTCGCGCCGACATCCTCCGGAAAATACGACAGTTTCTTTGTTAACTGATACGTCTTTCCGCCGAGCTTCAGTGTTCCGGACACCCGCTCGGTAAGTTCCTTCGCGCCTTTCGAAATCGGCGCCCATCCTAACTCCCCGTCACCAAACTGCTCATCAATACCGGTAATGTTCCGGTAATCCTCTGCCGGCAGGAATACGAAGATAACCATATTCTCCGGCGGAGTATCCAATGCGCCTCCCTCCGTACAGGCTTGCGTAGTACCGTCCTTCTCTACGAGGAAATCCTCGGAAATATTCCGGGCGGCTGTGAACTTCGTTACCTTCGTGCCGTACTGTTCAATCACCCGCTCTGCGGTCTCGCGGAGCACTTCCTCGGGAACCTGTTCGAAATGTACTTTTTCATCTCCGTCCACTTTGTAATTGTATTCCGACTCCAAAATCACATCCGCAGCTCCGTCCATAAAGGATTTCTTAAGAGTATCCTCCAATCCGGCGTACAGACTGACGGTCGTCGATATCATTACGAGGACACCGGTTGCAAGAATCGCGATGGAGGCAAGTCCGATTGCGTTCTGCTTCATCCGATACAACAGATCGGACACGGCAATCATGTTTGTTCTACGATAGTAGAACCCTTTCTTTCTGCGGAGAAACTTAAGGAGTGCAACCGATCCCGCAAGGAACAGAGCATAGGTTCCGACGATAACCAGGATAACCGCAATGAAGAAGTTCTTGATTACCTGAAGCGGCGATTCCGCTGACAAAGCAAGGTAATACCCGGTCCCGAGCGTTGCGAGTCCGATCAGCAGAAGAATCCATTTCGTCTTCGGCTCCCGCTCGCCGGTTCCGGCGCTTGCAAGAAGCTCTACCGGACGGAGTTTCGCAAGACGGAGACGGTTCCAGAGAAACGCGGCCAGATACATCGCCGCGAAACTTGCCGCCGTCTTCCACAGGCACTTCCAGTTCATGTAGAAGCCGAGAATCGTATCGACGCGTAACATTTTACATATAAACAGACAGCACAGCTTATATACGAGAATGCCTGCAAGAATCCCGCCCGTGATGGAAAATACCGTCGAAATCAGGTTTTCGATGAACATGATCCGGCCGACGTGGCGCTTCTCCATGCCGAGCACGTTGTACATGCCGTACTCACGAGTTCTCTGCTTCATCAGGAAGCTGTTCGTAAAGAATACGAGAATGACCGAGAGGATGATCACGACCCAGATGCCGATCATCATGATGTCCGGGATTGCGTAACCGCCCTTGATCTTATACAGCCGGTCGTCATTCCCCAGCGTAAACATCACATAAAAGATGCCCGTAAGCCCCATTCCCGCAAGGATGTGCGGAATATACAGCTGGTGGTTTTTCTTGATGTTCGACCACGCAAGCCGGAAGAATAATCCGAGTTTCATGCGCGCTCACCACCCGTCGTCAGAAGTGTAAGCGTGTCCGAAATCTTCTGATACAGCTGCTCGTTCGTGCAGTCCCCGCGATAAATCTGGTGGAACACCTCGCCGTCCCGGATAAACAGTACTCTCGACGCATGGCTTGCGGCCTTCGTCGAGTGCGTAACCATGAGGATTGTCTGTCCTTTCGCGTTAATCTGGCGGAATACTCTTAAGAGGTCGTCGGTCGATTTCGAATCAAGCGCTCCGGTCGGTTCGTCGGCCAGGATCAGCTTCGGATCCGTAATCAGCGCACGCGCTACGGCGGTACGCTGCTTCTGTCCGCCGGACACTTCGTAAGGAAACTTGTTAAGAAGGTCCGCGATGCCGAGCTCTTCGGCAATCGGCATCAGCTTCGCCTCAAGGTCTGCGGGCTTCTCGCCGTTCAGTACAAGCGGCAGCAGAATGTTGTCGCGAATCGAAAAGGTGTCGAGCAGGTTAAATTCCTGAAAGACAAATCCGAGATTCTCGCGGCGGAATGTCGCCATTTCCGCTTCGCGGATTGCCGAGAGCAGTTTCCCCTCAAGGACAACCTTGCCGGCCGTCGGCCGGTCCAGTGCCGCAAGGATATTAAGGAGCGTCGTCTTACCGGAGCCCGACTCACCCATGATTGCGACATACTCGCCTTTTTCCACGCTGAAGGTCACATTGGACAGAGCCTGCACCTTGCTTCCCCCGAAGCGCGACGTATAGATTTTCTGTAAATTGCTGACTTCCAAAATAGCCATGATTTCTGATTCCCTCCGTGATGCGGCATGCGGCTGCGCTTCGCTTTGCAGGATTTCTGCTGCTTTTCTGACTGCCTCAGTTTTTGCTTCCCTGCTATCGTTGTCCTGCAATACTTCCGGCGAGCCGCGTTGCTCGTTCTATGGCGATTATATATTGTCCTTTCGGAATAAAACATCGAATGCGGTTACATTTTTCGCCGCGGATGTGACAGTTTTGTAAGGTGATAACACCGATTTACCTCCTGTGTCCTTTCGGTGTTATAGAATTGTCGGTGATTTCACACCGGAATCACGTTTCTTCTGATTCGTGTGATGATTCTGCCCGAGATTTCACACTTACCAGAGATTTGCCCGGTCTGGTGTGAATCTCAGGCTTGATATTTCACACCTTCACGAGAATAAGCCGGGGTGGTGTGATTTCCAGGCATGGTTTTTCACACCTTCCAGAGATTTGTTTGGTCTGGTGTGAACTTCGGGCTTGATATTTCACACCTTCTATGGATTTGTTTTATCTGGTGTGAACTTCGGGCATTTTTTTCACACCATCCAGGGATTTGTTTGGTCTGGTGTGAACTTCGGGCTTGATATTTCACACCTACTGCCTTCCGCGTCAGAATAAGTGTGCTTTTCATCCTGATTTCACGCTGCAGGCAGTTCTTTGGCCGCCGCTCGCGGATAAAACTTGAGCCCGGCCAAACAGCCGGGCTCGGATTTTAAAAACTTTTCGACTAGTGGAGCACACGCTGAATGAAAGCCGACTTCGTCGACAAGCGTGTGCGTGGGTCATCAGGACTCTTCCCGCTTCGCGGGCCCCTCCTCATGACAAGGGTCATCAGGACTCCGTCAGTTGCTCCGCAACTGCCACCTCATGACAATGGAAACAATGGGGCTCGAACCCATGACCTCCCGCGCGTCAGGCGGACGCTCTCCCGGCTGAGCTATATTTCCGTATGCAAGCCGCGACGCGGTCTGCATCTATTATCTTACACGAAGCAGCCGTAAAATGCAACCGGAATCTTACCTACTCCGCCACAATCTCTTCTTTCTTCATATCAACCGTAAAGGCGCTGCCCCGGCCGACCTCCGATTCGACCGAAAGACCGATGTTCAGCTTGTGTGCGACCTTGCTGCACAGGTACAGCCCGAGACCGGTGGCGCGGCCGCCATCCGTGTTCCCGTCAAGTTCCCGCCGCCCGTTGAAACCGGTGAAGCCTTTTTCGAAGATGCGCGGCACGTCTTCAGGCGCGATGCCGATGCCCGTGTCGCGGACAATTACTTTCGCGTCGTCGGTCAGCGTAATCGTGACGCCGCCCTCGTAAGTGTACTTGATTGCATTCGAGAGAAGCTGCTCGAGAAGGAACGTGAACCAGCGACTGTCAGTCACGACTTTCACGGGGTTCGGCTCGTAGGAGAATGTCAACTTCTTCGCGATAAACTGCGGCGCATACCGCCTTACCGACGCGCGGATCAGTTCATCGAGGTCACACTCTTTAACCGCAAGATCCGCCGCGTCTTCGCCGAGCCGGATGTAGCCGAGCGCCATATCCACGTATTGCTCCGTCCGGAACAGTTCGGCCGCCAGCGCGCGGTTCTGCTCGGTGTCCTCGGACTTCACAAGCATCTGCATGACCGCAAGCGGCGTCTTAATCTGGTGCACCCAGGTCGTGTAGTAGTCCTTTGCCTCGCGGCGCTCCGAAAACTGCTGTTCCGAAAGATTGTCAATCCGCTGCCAGAGCGCCCGAACAAGATTCGCGTAATCGCCTGCTGCCACGCCGTACTCGTCCTGCAGTTCGTTCCGCTCGTACGCGGCGATACGGATGCAATGAAGCCGCGCGTTGTGATGCCTCAACTCCCTTGTGAAATCAATTGCAACGACAGCAAGCCCGGCTGCCAGGCACAGCAGCACCGAATACACAATGGCGTCCCCGGGGATGTTGTGCAGCCAGAACACAAGCGCACAAACCGCGACGGACGCGATGCCCCAGAGGATCGGATAGATTCGGTCACGAAGAAATGCTGCGAAAAATCTCATAACAAAAACTCACTTTCCCAAAACTGACTTCAAAGAGTCCGGCAGGCCGCAATACCGAAGGCCCCCGCTACTCCACAATATACCCGCTTCCCACCTTCGTGGTGATGTAGCCGGGCAGGCCGAGCGCTTCGAGTTTCTTGCGGAGGCGTGTCACATTTACCGTTAATGTATTCTCCTCGACGTAGCAGTCGTCCTGCCAGAGCGCGGTCATGAGGCGGTCGCGCGACACGATTTTGCCTTTGTTCTCAAGGAGCGTGCGCAGTATCCGGAACTCGTTCCGGGTGAGTTCAACACGCTCGCCGCCGACCGTCGCGGAGTTGTCGCCGAGATTCAGCCTGAGCCCGCGGTGCTCCAGTTCCTGCGGCATCTCGCCGAGGTCGTAAGCGCGCCGCAGTATCGCCGACACCTTTGCGGTCAGCACCATCGGATCAACGGGTTTCGGAATAAAATCGTCCGCGCCGAGATTCATCGCCATGACGATGTTCATGTTGTCGGAGGCCGACGACAGGAACACAATCGGCACGTTCGACACCTTGCGGATTTCGGTACACCAGTGGTAGCCGTTGAAGAACGGCAGCATTACGTCCACCAGCACAAGCTGCGGGTCGCACGCCGCGAACTCCTCCATCACGTTCCGGAAATCCTTCGCCGTAACAACCTCGTTGCCCCAGCTCTCAATCTGCTTCTTCACCGCCTGCGCCAGCGCGTAGTCGTCTTCAATCAGGAAAATCTTTTTCATTCGGAATCCCTCCGCGTTTCACTAATGTCTTAACAGACGTCACGTATTTCGCCCTCCATAATATTATATCGGGCAAATTCCGGAATTGCATTTTAACTGCTTCATCCAGATAGGAATCCCCTTTAGACACCTTCGCCAAAAGGAGTATCCCCGTCGGAAAGTTTCCCCTTCATAATCTTTTGAATCATAAGAGTCTCCATTTCACTCAATCACCTCCAGCCCGTGTTCGAAGAGCTGCGCGTTGATGTCGATAACCGACCAGTTCCCGCGGTTGATGTTGTAGATGATGATTGCGTCCGCCGGGTCGCGCGGGTAGAGAACGCCTTTGCCGGCGATTTCGAGCGTGCGCTGCGTTTCGGCAAATGTCATATGACACCCGATACAGATTCCGATCAGCTTCCGTTTCTGCGGATTCGTACGGCTCCCGTTGAAGATATTGTACACATAACCGCTCGACAGCCCGCTGTCTCGGACCACGTCGTTGAGTGCAAGCCCCTTCCGCGCAATCGTCTCATTCAGATAATCGCAGAGGGCCGGCACGCCGCCCGCCTCATTGAGCCCTTTCAGATAATCCTCGAGCGCAGTCTTCCGCCCCGCCTCGCTAAGAATCTCCTGCAGCTCCTTGGTCGATTTTTCGAAACGTTTCTTCAAGACGCCCGTCCTCCCCGGCGAATTCGTTTGTAGATTTCAAACTGGCGCTGCAACTCCGCAGCCTCGTCGAATGCCAGCCCTTTCGCCTCCAAAATCCGATCAATCGCCTGCGCCGGATCCATCGTGTGATAAGGCAGGAACAGCCCCCGCAGTTCCTTCGGCTTCACCGTCCGGTAGACTTGCACCGACGTCCTGTCATACGTATACGCGTAATAGCGGTAAATGTAACCGATCCAATACATCTCATTGGCCGTATACTTCACTGACCCATAGTCGGACACCCCGTATTGCTCATCAATCCGCTCAAGAACATCACGCGGCTGAAGATTCGTCAGAAGGATCGCGGCGGTGTCGAATTCTTTCGCTATTTCGCTGTGCGTAAACCTTCGGATGAACACTTCCGAACTAGTTTTTTCATATGTCAGAGATTTTTCAAATACTTCAGCCTGCAACTCGCAAAGCAGCAACCCGTCTCTGTCTATTTTGTTCATTCCGCCTGCCTCCTTTCTGTTATTTCAATATTTCATCAATATAGCGGCCTTTGCCGCGATACTGAATTCTCGCCAGTTTCACTTTATCATCACCGAGCTTCGTTTCTTCGCTCCGAAGCTTCTTGTAGTATTCCCTTTCATTTGACGAAATATAGGTCCTCTCAAGAATCTTCAGTTTCTTCACGGCGCGCTCCGTAGTAAAAACATACTGATTACCCAGATTGGTTGCCGCAAGACAATGCTTGCATTGTTCATCCGTTATCTCACCGGCAATGAATGAGTTGATGATTTGGAACATCCGGTTGTCTGCAATCGGCGCAACTATGTAATCTCCGCTCCGCGATTCTTTTATCAGCTTCTGAATCAGCGGATGATTCTCGTACTGATTAAGAGTTCCGCGGTAATACGCGATAGTCAGCATCCAGTCACGATTCACCGTATACTTCTTACATTTCAAATTGCTTTCATCAAAGTCAAGAAAATAAACCGATGATTTCTCAAACCCGGTAACAAATGAAACCGCCTGGTCATAGTTTTCTCCGGTATAAAAGCCCTGCCCGAGATCATTCTTCATCCTGCTTTTTGTTATACTGATTCCGCCCTCAATTGCATCCTTGGCTCCGTGAAACAACAGTTTATGTCCGGGTTTGATGTTCTCAAGCCAAAGCATCTCCTTTAACCGGCCAAGCCTAATATTCTTTTCAAAGGCAAATCCATACACATACTCAAGGAGTCTTTCCGACGGCTTTGTCTTGCCGGTCTCGCTTCTCGACAGTGTTACCTGCTGTGCGCCGACTCCCGCGGCAAATCCCGCCTGTGTCATCCCGAGCATCTCCCGGATTGCCTTAACATCTTCCGCAAAATGGTAATCCATGTCTTCCACCCTCCTAACTTATTTATATCACATTACTTAAATAAGTTCAATAACTATTTAATATCATATTACTTAAACAAGTTCTCTTTGTGCATAACAAAAGGTCTCCCGCGCCTGCCCGGCGAAGGAGACCCCGTCAAGTTTCTCTAGATTATGAAAACAGTGATGAGTCAGTTTACCAGAAACTATTTAATCGCATTTGCAATAGCCCTGGCCTGCTCTTGAATTCTGGCTTCATCAAATCTTTCCATCTCTTCCATAATCTCATGCTTAACATTCTCAGAATTGGCTATAAATCTGAAATTGTATATTGTGCTGGCGGTGTTGACTGTGATGGTTGCATATCCAAAGATCTTACCGAATAAGCCACTCTCAACAGAAACAGAATTAATCTTGTTTAAAGGACTATCCATTTGTTTTGTATTAATGAATCCGTACTTACCAACCAAGCGCTTATTAGAAAGCGAAAGTTCTGTTGTTTTCATAGCAATCAGTCTGGAAATCAGGGAAGGGATTCCAATGATTATAAAACTGAATACGATTGGAATAATAAGACATGCCCAATGAACTTTTGCTTCCAGCACAACCTCTTCGTTTTTTTGCAAATTCTGTGACAGTTTCGACATAATTTAGCCCTCCAATCTATTATTCTGTTGCATCCTCATCGCAGAGAACAAAGGAGTGCTTTCATCACACGATTCAAATGCAAATCTCTTTGTACTTACATTCTATCTTGTAACGGAGACGATTTTTTATGCTGCCAGCATAATTCTCTGCGGCGCAAAATGTGACAAATAAACTTGCAATTCCGGATCATGAAGGAAGATTTTGTGGGAACGGCGAGCGGGAAATCGAAATATTCTTTCGATTTCCGGCCGGATACATACCCGAGGACAAAAACAGTCATTTGGTATGTATCTTTCTCTGACAGAAAAGGGTCGGCAGGGAGACAGATACACACCTATTGATGAAATAACCATTTTGGTATGTAATTTTGCCCGGACAATTCAAATCTGCGGAGTCCCGATGCCCACCAAATCGAAGAAATCGGCAACAGGTGTGCATCCGGTCACGAGAGAGCCAAAAAAAGGGGCTTCTGCGAACGGAATAGCACAGAAAAAGCGGCTTCCGGGGGGCGCCGGGAAGCCGCTAAAACCGCCAAACAAAGCACCCGCGGCCGAAGGCCGCGGGTTGTGTGCTGCCGGCACACGAATCGCGTGCCGGCAGCTGGTAAATTCAATTAAAAAGCAAGC
>CAMZEW010000014.1:0-24069 GCA_947305875.1 uncultured Lachnoclostridium sp. | reverse complement strand
AAAGAAACCCTTCCGAAACCGCCTCGGAGTACGCCTTCTCCGTCTCTTTTAGGAGCAGTTCCATGATCATCTCCGCGTGCTCCGAAAGAGCCGCAACGTGCTCCGGCGCTTCGGAATTCACGGTTTTAAGAAGCGGCATAATCTCCATTCGGATTCTGTTTCTGGCATATACGGTTTCATCATTCGTTTCATCCGTGCAGAAGATCTCTTCCCGCCTTCTGAGTTCCGCGAGGATTTCCTCCCTGGTAAACGGAAGAAGAGGCCGGATTAAACGGATTGACGGGTCCGGAAACGGATTGCTGACTGCGGGGATTCCGCACAACCCGCGGATTCCGGTGCCGCGGCACAGACGGAACAGAATCGTTTCCGCGTTATCGTCCTTATGATGCGCAACCGCGACGGCGTCCGCATGAAGATGTTCCGCTGCCTCGCCGAATATCCGGTATCTTGCCGCCCGTCCGGCTTCCTCTTCGCCGATTCCCTGCTCCCGTGCCTCTTTCGGCACGTCAACCCGGTATTCGGAAAATGCCACGCCGAGCCGCTTACAGAGGGCACGGCAGAATTCGGAATCTCTTTCCGCCCCTTCTTTCCGGATTCCGTGATGGACATGGATCGCATATAACGGAAAACCGGCTTCCGCCGCCAGTTCACGCAGAATAAGGAGCAGACATACGGAATCCGCTCCTCCGGACAGTCCGACGGCAATTCCGCCGCCGGAGAGAATCTTTCGTTCCCGCAGGAACTTTTCCACTGTCTGTTTCATTCCGTCCGACTACTGCCCCGCTCCTCCGGTCGGAATCGCCAGCTCGTTGCCTCGCGGCGCAATCTCCTGCACCGGCCGGAATATAATCTCATCCTTATATACAAGCCCGAGTACTTCCCGGGCAATTTCTTCAATGTAGCTTTTCGTTTCGATATAGGCGCGGTAATCTGCAATTTCGGCGGTCCGCTCCTTCTCTTCCTGAATCAGGCGTTCCAGTCTTGCTTTCTCCGCCTGCTTCTTTGCGAGTTCTTCCTCATCCTTCTTACGCAAATAGATCAGGGCCGTCACAATGAAAGCAACCATCAGGACCATAAGCCCGAGAAGAATCAGTCTTCCGCGCAGCGATCCGACGCGCACCAGTCTTCCTTTACTCACAGCTGCCTCACTTTCATTACAGATACCGGAACATGTCCTTCGCTTCTTCTTTTCTTGTCGTCTCGGTGATCTCCGTCACCTCTGCGCGGACCTGCCGGTTTCCGAAACCGATTTCAATCACATCCCCCACCTTGACTTCTGCGGAAGCCTTCGCCGGCTTCCCGTTCACGCTGACGCGTCCCGCATCGCATGCCTCATTGGCAACGGTGCGGCGCTTGATCAGACGTGACACTTTTAAGTACTTATCAAGTCGCATCTTCGTATTCTCCCTCAATAACCCCTTACGGAAAGAAAGAGGCTGTCCGGCGCAAGCCGAACAGCCTCGAATGCAATCCTTAGATTACTTGTTAACAGCTGCCTTAAGGGCCTTGCCTGCCTTGAACTTAGGCTGGTTGGAAGCAGCAATCTTGATCTTCTTGCCGGTAAGCGGGTTGCGGCCGCTTCTAGCGGGTCTCTTGGAAACTTCGAAAGTACCGAAGCCAACCAAAGCAACCTTCTTCTCCTTGCCCTTGGCAAGCTCTTCCGTTACCGCATCCTGGAATGCGTCAACCATCTTCTTAGCAGCGTCCTTCGTAACGCCTGCCTTTGCAGCGATGGCAGCAACCAATTCAGACTTATTCATAAATCATGTCCTCCTACATTAATATTTTGTAAGAACCCTACGGAAAGCGCTTATTCTCTGCATTTCCGCTACTACTGTTATAAACGGAAACCCGCAGAATGTCAAGTAAAAATAGCATTTTCCGCTATTTTTCCGCTACTTTTTTCTTCTGAAACTTGGCGAGATACCTCGCAATCGTGTTTCTGGGCAGAAAACGGGAGAAAAACAGTCCGAAGCGAACAGATGCCCCCGGAACGATAACGCGCTTTTTCCTTTCCATCTTGCGGAGTGCGTACACGACGCATTCCTCCGGGGAAATGCCCTTGTCCCACTGGGATCCGCGGGCCGCCTGCGTAAATTCCGTCATAACCGGTCCGGGACAGAGTGCTCCGACGTATACCTTGCTCCCCTGCTCTTTCAGTTCCTGTGCAAGTCCCTGCGTAAAGCTTGCCACATAAGCCTTCGTCGCGTAATACGTATTCAGGTACGGTCCCGCGGGAAGCAGTCCGGCGGACGAAGCGACATTCAGGATTGCTCCTTCGCCCTTCTCTGTAAGCTTCGGCAGGAACTTCTTCGTAAGAATCTGCACGGCGCGCACATTCAGATCAATCATGCGGAGCTCATCCTCAAGGGAGATGTCCGTTTCCGCGCCGAGAAGACCGAAACCGGCACAGTTAATCAGAACATCCACGTTCTGATCACTCGCAATCTCCGCAATCCGAAGGACCTCCTCCTCTTTCGATAGATCGGCGGGAAGCACTTCACAGGGAACACCCAGTTCTCCCGCAAGGGCGTGCAGCCGGTCCGAACGCCTTGCAACAAGTATCAGATGGCATCCTTTCACGGCAAATACTTTCGCAAACGCCTCCCCGATTCCGGAACTCGCGCCGGTAATCAACACCATTTTGTTATTGAAATCCATCTCTTATCCTTTCTTCACCCGGTCAATCTGATCGAACACAATCTGCTCGGGCTGCTTCATCAATTCCTCCGGATGTGTCAGGTAATACCGGATCCGGCGGAATGCAAGCGCGTACAGATAACCGTCCGTCGCACGCTCATCCACGACAAACTGCAGCTTCATCCTGACGCCGCGCTTCTTCTGACCCTTCTTGTCCAGTTCGAAATACGTCTCCTTCTTACCGATTGCGGCGAAGATTGAAACCGTTCCGAATTCATAAATGTGATGGAACACCGCGTCCATTCCGATGGAACCCATGTTGGTAATAAAGAAGCTCGAGTGGAACGGGCTCACCTTATGCAGGCTCTTCGGCATGATTCCGTGCTTGTCGGTCTTACGTAAAAACCACATCGCGAGCTTCAGCATCCAGCCCGGAAGCGACCCCAGAATGAATTCTGCCTTGTCGAATTTCGTCTTGTTCTCATCTTCGGCAACGCTGCTGACCGTCGTGTCAATCTGGCTGGTTTCCTCTTCAATCCGGCGAACCACGTCCGCAAGCGTATCCTCCAGCTGGAAACGCGGCATGATCATGCTCCGTTCGCTGTCCCTGCGCATGCCTTTCATCACGACCATGGAACCCTTAATCTCGTTGCGCGAATAAACCTTGCTGTTCACCACGAAGCGGTTCAGCTCCGGAACCTCGGCGAATGTTCTTACAATCGCCGCGAACACAACGTGATACAGCGTCAGATCCGGAAACTCCTCTTTCCGCTTCGCGCGGATAAACGCCTCCAGCTCCGTAATGTCAATCTTATCTTCAAACAGCACCCAGGCATCATACCGATGCGGCATGAAGTAAGGCTCCATCCGCGTCATCGGATCCATATTGCGGACTAAGAAACCGTCATAACGGTCTCCCCATCTTCTCTTTCTTCCCTCGTGCGGAACCATCCCGTTTCCTCCTTCAAGGCGCGGTTGCCGAAATACTCCGGCATGCCGGAAATCTTCCCTTCGAACAACTTATATAATAGCAAAACCAAAGGGGTGATGCAATCTTTTTCTCAATCAGCCGTGAAGAAGGTTTGAACATTTCATGTTTTTGTTTGACTAATGCTGCCGATGCGGATAGAATAAAACACAGAAGTATCATTCTCCTTCGATTGAGGTATTGCCATGAAAGCCAAAAACGTTCTTCTCTGCCTGCTCTTTATGTGCGTCTGCGTGGCATTTTCCGCATGCGGCAATGGCTCGTCCGCGACCGCCGTCACGCTTAACGGAACCGATGTGACCGTGACGGGTCCGAACAAAGCCGCAGTGAAGACCGCCGCAGGCACCGTGACCATCATAAAGGCCGGAACGTATGACCTGAGCGGCACAGGCGAACTGCAGATTATCGTCGACACTGCGGACGCGAAGGCGGTTTATCTGAATCTGTGCGGTCTTGATCTTACCTGCGGCAGTTCCTCGCCGATCTGGGTGAAAAACGCTTCCATGGTCGTGCTTTCGATGAAGGAAGGGACGCAAAATGTGATAACCGACCGCCACCCGTATACCGCGGACGAAGAATCGGAGAACAATCCCGAGATTCCGGGCGCGGCCGTCTATTCGCGCTCGCCGCTTTTGATCCGCGGCGGCGGAAAGCTGACCGTCAACGCGGACAGCTATAACGGAATCAGCTCGAGCGACACATTTACGATGGAAAACGGCAACGTTTCCGTCACCGCCAAGCACCACGGAATCAAGGCAAAGGATTACGTCGTCATCTCCGGCGGTAACCTGAACATCAAATCCGAGGGCGATGGTATCAAAACAACCAATACCGAAAAGCCCAGCCTCGGTTATATCAACATCACCGGCGGGACGATTACCGTCAACGCGAACGACGAAGGAATCTACGCCCCTGCGTCCATCTCGGTGAGTGGCGGAAACATCAACGTAAAGTCTAAAAAATCCGCCTTTCAGACTACAGGCCAGCTGAGTCTTACGGGCGGCATCATCGACATCCGGACCGATAACGATCCGCTTGTCGGGGCGAAGACGGATATCCGTTCTGATGCCATCATCACTGTCAACGGACGTCCGTATAAGAAGTGAAATTAAAACCGTACACAGAATTTAAATCGGGCCGGGAGCATTCTCCCGGCCCGTCTTCGTTTAATCTTCCGTTCCTTCTTCCGGATTCTTTACAAGGTCACGATATTCGTCAAAGGAACATATGCCGAACATCCGCTCCCAGAGAACCGGCTCCTCACAGGCGGCAATGCTCGGGAACACCTCCCGAAGCGCCGCGCTCAAAAACCGCGCTTTGGCACTGAGATGTTCCCCGTTGAACATCCAGCGCTCATCGCAGAAAAGATACTCAAGCACGCGGGCACGGTCCTCGGTTGGCGCGGATTTCGAATATGCGTCGATAAACCACGCCGATGCGGCGTCATAATAAACCGTTCCCGAATAATCCGAAATCATCTCCCCATTCGCATCCAGGTAACCGCTTGCAAAGGGACAACTCGGGGAGTTCAGCTTTTCATCCCAATATGCGAGTATGCCGCACCCGTTTTTCTTTTCGTATTCCGTGATCCGGTGCTCCGACAGATGCATCAGCTCATGCACGGTATTCTGCTCCATCGAAGACAGGTAATGCACGTCAAGGCAGAGGGACAGTCTCTGCCCGTACCGGTTCGCACAGCCCGCCGGGACGGCAATCGAAGAGTCGTTAATCCGGATAAACCCGCCGCACAGATAGATGTCGAGTCCGCCTTTCTCTTCCCCTGCCAGGTCTATGAAAAACCCGTCGGGATACTCTCCGAGGAACTGCTCCATCGCGAGCATGTAGTCAATCAGCGTCCCTTCATCCGTACAAGTCTCAAGCAGATAGGACTCGCGGAAGAAACCGAGCCCGAACGAATCGTAATAGACATGGATTCCGGGATATTCATCCTCCATCCGCCGTGCAATCCGGTATGCCTCCGGTTGCTCCGCCTCCGGACAGTACGAAAGGAGTGTCGGGTTGAACTCCGTATCCTTTTTCGAAAAATCATACAGATACAGGTCTTCAACCTCTCCGTCCCCGTACAAAGCGAAGACGAACTGTTCTTCGGAAAGCCCGATATACTGCGCCGTCCAGTACCGGTCAAGAAACAGATCGGTCCGGACTTCCGCAATCTCTGCTCCGGTTTCGATATCTACAATCCGGTAATAGTCTATGAAATTCTCCCCCGATTCGTCTCTTTCATAGCAGTACGTCATCATGCGGCCGTTTCTGCACATCACGATGCTTTCCGACTGTCTTTTCTTTTCGAAAGAAACCATATCATCGGGATTCTCAAAGGAAGCCGTATAGAACCGGTCACCCGAGTCGTAGACGATAGTTTCATCGTAGAACTCGGCATGTCCCGGCGTATTCACCGGGTAAATCCCGCCCTCTTTCCGGTTCAGCCGGAACAGCTGATACCGGCCGCCGCTCGTATGAAGCGCAAACAGAATCGTATCGCCGTCTTCTGAAAGAATGCGGTCGTCGTACTGCTGCTTAAAGCCTTCGTACCGCTCCTCATGCATGGTTTCGAAATTGTAGCCGGCAAGAAAACCGTCTCCGGCCACCCACGCGGTACCGTCCTCCGATTCTCCGATAAATGAGACGTCCGACCCGAAGTCCCATACGGCATCGGTCTCGCGGTCAACCTTTCTCTGAATGAGTTCTCCGCCGTTCCGCCATGCATATACCGTTCCGTTCGTACCGAGCGAATAGCCGGTCGCGTACGGAACGCTTCCCCGGACGGTGCGCTCCGGCGCCAGAATCGGAAAGAGCGAATACCGGACACTGTCATATTCCCAGGATTCGGGGTTGATTTCCAAAAGGATATACCCGTCGCGTACCTGTCCGCCGAAGAGATAACCGCCTTCCGGTCTCCACGGTGAATCGACATAATACAGGTCCTCCAGATACTCCGCCGCAGGATAAACTTCCGAAAGCTTCCTAAGGAGCAGCGGATCCGGCGTAGGCGTCGGTGTGGACGTCGGCGTCGGGGAGGATGACGCGGTCGGCTGCGCCGTCGGTATCTTCGTCAGCGAAACCGCTTCCCCCGGTACGGCACGTTTCCTTCCTTTCGTGCTTTCTTCCCCGCGGCCGCAGGCGGCACACAGACCAAGAAGCAGCAGAATAATTGTTGTCAGAATCCATTTCTTTCGCATCCGTTTCCATCCTATCCTCAAAAAGCCCGTCCTTCCCGGGCGGGCTTCGAATTATTACAGGTCACACACAATCTGCGCGATATGCGTTCCCTTAATCCCCGCACAAACCGCCTTAAGAACCAGCGAATATGTGTCCTCGACCAGTTCACATTCGCTCGGACAGACGCCGGTCTGCCCCGCCGTCTCTATAATCTTCGGGATCTTGTCCCCGTCCGTCCGGACTGTCAGCACCGCACGGAACAGTCCCGGGTAGCACCGCTCGATAAACCGTTCCTTCGACGAATCTTCCGCTCCGGTCTGCGACGTCGACAGAACGTAAAGAACGACTCCCTCTCCGAAAAGCTTCTCTGCGTAACGCTTCACCGGCAGAACCGGCTTACAGAAGAGATAGGAATCGTCCCCGTATGTTTTACAGAATGTAATCCATTGTTCATCCGTCATTCCGGGCTTCATTTCCCCGTCGACGGGATAATAAGGTGCGCTCAGCGTTCCGTCAATATCGAAAAATGCGAGCTTCGTCTTCATGTTTCTTCCTTCTTGTCCTGCTTCTTTTCATCCCGGATGATGTACGGAAAGACTTCGGTTTCGAAGTCCGGTCCGATGGCTTTCACCTGACGGACGCTTTTCTCACAATCCTCCTGCCCGTTGAAGCCGGGAATCAGAGGGATTCTTACATGAACCTTCGCCCCGGTATTGCTTTCCGCCAGAATACGGAGGTTTCGGAGCACCGCTTCGTTGTCCTTTCCGGTATAGGCGCAGTAGGTGTCCGGATTCATATCCTTGATGTCCGCAATATAACAGTCTACATACGGCATCACCTTCCGAAGATTCTCCTCCGGAACATTCAGGCTCGTCTCAACCGTTATCTTCCACCCTTCGGGCTTCCGTTTTGCGAACGCTTCGATGTAATCCGCATGGAGCAGCGATTCGCCGCCGCCGAACACAATCCCTCCCCCGGTCGCCTGAAAGTACAGATCGTCAATCTTCACCTTCTCATAAAGTTCCTCAACCGTCACCGCCTGACTCGGAACTTCATCCGAAAGGACCTTCTTGTTGATGCAGTACTTGCAGGACAGCGGACAGCCCTTCATCGCAACAAGCGTGGTCACGCCGTCCCCGTCAATCTCCATCCGGAGACGCGATATGTTAATCAGGGGAATTGTAATCTGTCGCATCCTTATTAAACTCCAATCCTCCCTGAATGTCATCCGGGTACGGCACTGCTTCGCCTTCCGTGATGTATCCGACATCTCCGGTAAGGTCCGGCGCGACACCGGTAACCTGCGGTCCGTGACCGATCCCGAAAAGCACGGACGCTACCTCCTCGATGACATCCTGCGGCGTGCATGCGGTTGTGGTTGCCATTACGCCTGCTGCCACGCCGACGATTGCGACGCCCTTGCCGATGCGGCGGCGGAGAGACAGTTCTTCCTCCATCTTCCGAAGCTCGGCTTCACATTTGGGGCAGGTACCTTTGCACTCTCCTTGGTACGGACATTCCTCAATCACGTACGGAATATCGTTCTCATCGGCAATCTTCTTACGAATCTGCTTCAAAATCCGGCATTTATCCTTTCCTCTCATAACAAAACCTTCTTTCGCCTTTTTGATTCTGAAATGCACAGGAAAAGGAAAAGGTCACATTTACTGTTTCCGATGTGATAATTTATATTGCACCCACTCACGGAACGCGAATTTCTCCTCGCGGTAAATGTTCATCGGCGGGTGGTATTCGGCAAGTCTTCTCGCTTTCTCAAGTTCCGCCTCCGAAACATGTCCCTTCTTCTCGATGGTGTCGATAACACGGCGGATTTCCGAGGAACGGCCGTTAATCTCCGAGATGCAGGAAAGGTAGTATTCTTTTTCGCCTTCATAATGGCGTATATTGTTTTCTTCGACAAGGTTGCTGTGCGGGCCGGAACGCGTCTTGACCTCATACGCGGTAATCGTGTTCAGAAGCCGGATTAAGAAGAACGCGGCACCGATTGCTCCGGCGACGCAGAGCATTCCGAAGCTGACCGCCCCGCCGATGCCTCCCGTCAGGCCGAGCCATCCGAATACGATAAATACGACGCAGGAAACAAGAAAGCAGATTGCATAGAGAACGATTTCCATCCGGTCCGAGCTCTTCCGTCCGTCGACCGCGAGCATGTCCTTCTCATAGCTGTCCGCCCATGTGGAGAGCTTCTGAAGACCGTTCTTCATCGCCTCCAGCTGAAACTGATAGCGGCCGATATCGTATCCGCCGTCCTTCTCAGCGGGACGAAGCTTCGCTCCGGTTGCGTTCCGGTTGTACTCGGCAAGTTCCCGGTCCAGATCATCCAGAAAAACTTCGTTCTCCATAATTCCTCCTGTCTTCCGTCCGTTTCCGTTTCGTTCCGGCGGAAAATGTTACGCCTTCTTTCCGAACCGGTATGCAATCCAGTCCCTGAGCAAAGGTTTCTCATCCTTATAAACGATAGGCACTTCGGTGACGTACATCAGCCGTTTCATCTCTTCGAATTCTTCTTCAGTGAATCCGCGGTTTGCCTGCAGTTTCTTCTCCCAGGTCTTAAGGTGCTCGAGATTACCGGCTATCAGCGACATCTGATGATGCCAGTATTCTTCTTCCTTCTGATAGGTCTTGATGCGCCTCGATTCGACATACGGATGCGGATTGTCCGTGATACAGCGGATCCGGTAACGGAACGCCCGGAGAATCAGAATCCGGTACTGCCGGACCATGAAAACAACAATCGCGATGAGCAGGAGAAGCCACGCAAAGAACAGCTGCGTATTGCTGAGCACTCCCATAATCAGATAAATCAGGATAAAAAACGCCGTAGTGGCAATCCACTCGTTCCGCGTGGTGATGCCTTCCTTCTTCTTTGCTTCCTCCACGCCGGTATAGTTGCCGCGTGCCTCCTCAAGGCGTCCTTCCAGTCTGTGACGCACATTCTCAAGCTGCTGGTACTGCAGCTGGTAATCCGTTTCCGAAACCGCCGATTCTTCCTCCTCGCCGAAAGGAATCCAGCCCTTTACGGGCTCCTTCTTCTCCTCCGAGGCTTCTTTCAAAGGAGCGATTTCCGCATTGTATTCCGCCAGTTCGCGGTCCAGATCATCCCATTCCATAACGCATTCTTTGCGACGTTTCCGCAAAGCCTCCTTCCCCACAATCATCACGTTCCCGAAAGCCTTCTCAAAAAGGGAACTCCATTAGTAACATTTTACAAAAAAACAGGCATCATTACAAGCACATTTTTCTTGACTTTTCCGCGGAAAAACATTAGGATTCTCTCTGTGAAGGAATCTGCGGAAAGGATTCCCGGCATCTCAGGAGGACATCGATTATGGCTGACAATTTTGTTGAGTCCATCACCAATATGGAAGACGATTTCGCGCAATGGTACACCGACATCGTCAAGAAGGCGGAACTCGTAGACTATACCGGCATCAAAGGCTGCATGGTAATCCGTCCCGCGGGATACGCCATCTGGGAGAATATTCAAAAAGAACTTGACCGCCGCTTCAAGGAAACCGGCGTCGAGAACTGCTACCTTCCGATGTTCATCCCGGAAAGCCTTTTGAACAAAGAGAAAGATCACGTGGAAGGCTTCGCTCCGGAAGTGGCCTGGGTTACCCAGGGCGGCGGCGAAACGTTGCAGGAACGGATGTGCGTACGTCCGACCTCCGAAACGCTTTTCTGTGATTTCTATTCGCATATCGTACATTCCTACCGTGACCTTCCGAAGGTTTACAACCAGTGGTGCTCGGTAGTCCGCTGGGAGAAGACGACGCGTCCTTTCCTCCGCTCCATGGAATTCCTGTGGCAGGAGGGGCATACGATTCACGCTACCGCCGAGGAGGCACAGGCCAGAACCGAACAGATGCTGAACCTTTACGCGGACTTCTGCGAAGAGGTCCTTGCAATCCCGATGGTACGCGGACGCAAGACCGACAAGGAAAAATTCGCCGGTGCGGAAGCCACCTACACAATTGAAGCCCTCATGCATGACGGCAAGGCGCTTCAGTCCGGCACGAGCCACAACTTCGGCGACGGTTTCGCAAAAGCATTCGGCATTCAGTTTACCGACAAAGAAAACAAGCTTGTATATGCCCACCAGACCAGCTGGGGCATGACGACCCGTCTGATCGGCGCCATCATCATGGTGCACGGCGACAATTCCGGTCTTGTACTGCCTCCGCTTGTTGCTCCGGTACAGGCCGTGATTATCCCGATTCAGCAGAAGAAGGAAGGCGTGCTCGACGCCGCTTACGCGCTTCGTGACCGTCTCGCAAAGGACACCCGCGTCAAAGTGGACGACACCGAGAAGTCTCCCGGCTTCAAGTTCGCCGAGCAGGAGATGCGCGGTATTCCGGTCCGTATCGAAATCGGTCCGAAGGACCTTGCAAACAACCAGGCCGTTCTGGTACGCCGCGATACCCGCGAGAAGATTCCGGTTTCGCTTGACGAGATTGAAACCAGGCTTGCAGAGCTTCTTAAGACGATTCAGTCCGACATGCTTGAGCGCGCACGCGCGCATCGTGACGCCCACACTTACGAGGCAACCACAATGGAAGAGCTTAAGGATATCGCAGACAACAAGCCCGGCTTCATCAAGGCAATGTGGTGCGGCGACCGCGCCTGTGAGGATTCCATCAAGGAGCAGGCAGGCGTTACTTCGCGCTGCATGCCGTTTAAACAGGAACACCTCGCTGACACCTGCGTCTGCTGCGGCAAGAAAGCCAAATCACTTGTATACTGGGGCAAGGCATACTAAACCGTTCTTCCGGAATAACAAAGCCCGCGGACTTTCCTTCACGGAAAGCCTGCGGGCTTTTTCTTTTGATAAATCGTGTGATTTTATCAGAATCTTGCGGATACGTACGCGTATCCTTCTTCGGCCGCTTTCTTTACGTACTCTTCCCCTTCTTCAATCAGGAAGCGGTTTCCGTCTACGCGGAGTTTCACCGGCATCGGATATACGTATCCGTGCTCAAAGGTAACTTCCTTGTCGGAAACGATTCCGAGCCGTTTTGGCGACACGAGCATGCGCCCGGTCACATTGTAGCCATCCCAGTTATCGCAGCTTCTCGCTTCTCCGATCAGAGCGTCGGCAACGCGTTCCGGCGGAAGAAAACTCGAATCCAGCACGAGATTATAGTTGTTAAAATCGAAATAATGAATTCCGTAAAGTTTCTCATAACGGACGTTCTCGTTATCCGCGCGGGCGGTAAGCTGTGCCTTCGCATCGGCCTCGTCCTTATACGTCTCCACGTCGCCCCGGCTTGCGTCCGCATAAACACGCCGCGCCGCCTCGTCAATATCCACGGAAAGGAATGCCTTGAACGATTTCTCGACGAAATTCCATGCGAGACGGGAATCGAAAAGAATCTGCTTATCCGGGTTCTCCCGGCTGATTGACGCGGTCTTGTCGTCAATCATATGGTCGTACTTGGAATCCTTGCTCATCCGCTCGTTCATCTCAAGCACCGAGATTCCGAGATCATCCGCGATCGAACGGATTACTTTGCCCGTTGAGAATACTTCAAATCCGTACTTTGCTTCCAAAAGCCTGCAGACCGTAGACTTTCCGCTACCGAGATTGCCGGTCAGTGTGATATGCATATCGCCCTCCGTAAAGACATGCACGGCGGACCGTAAGCCCGCCGTGCTTCGATTTCTGCTCTGATTATATCAGTACGAAGGATTTCTTTCAACCTTTCTTTTTGCCGCGTGTCTCGTAATCCTCCTTGACTTCTTCCGCCCAGCAGGCGTCAAGCGCGCCCTCGCAGCGCATGCTTGCCATCGCCTTTCCGACGCTCCGGAATACAGCCTTGGTGCCGCAGCTGTCGGCGTGGTAATTGACGGCGTTCTCTTTGGCAAAGCCGAAGCTCTCGCCGGTCTTGACCGCGTCGATGTTCGCGCCGAGGAAGATAAACTCCCAGCCGTCCTCACGGCGCTGCTTCACGAGCTTCCGGACCGCATCCGCGGTGTACTCGCGGCTTGCGTTTTCCATGCCGTCGGTCGTCACGACGAAGATTACGTGCTCCGGGACGTCCTCCGGACGGATGTAGCGGTGTATATCCATCACATGATGAATTGTTCCGCCGAGCGCATCGAGAAGCGCCGTGCAGCCGCCGACGCGGTACTCGCGTTCCGTCATCGGTTCAATCTCCTGAAGGTCTGCCCGGTCGTGCAGCGTGCTGCTTTCCGAATCGAAGAGAACCGTCGTCACAAGCGCCTTGCCCTCTTCCTTCTTCTGCTTCTCAATCATTCCGTTGAAGCCGCCGATGGTGTCACTCACAAGCCCTGCCATGGATCCGCTCCGGTCTAAGATGAATACCATCTCCGTGATGCCGTTTTTAACAACTTCTTTGTTAACATTCTTTTTCATAATCGTTTTCTCCTTTCGCATCCGCCTGCTGCGGTGTTTCTGTTCTTTACGATTCGAATGATAACAAAGAAAAGCCCCCTTTTGGTCGCCTGTCAGGCGACATTCAGAGGGGGCTTGTCGGAATCATTTTTATGCGCCGAGAAGCGTCTGGTCATAATCGAACAGCGCCTCGTTAATCTTCAAAACGTCATACTCTCCGCGCTCGATGAAATAGCGGATAATCACATCGAAAAGTGCACTTTTAGAAAGCGCGTAGCCGGCCTTTTTAAGCATCTCCTCGGTTTCGTCCGCGCCGAGTTTCAATGCTACGGCAAATGCGATGACCGTCGGCTTGCTCGGCCGGTACGCCCGGTCGCTCCGGATCTTTGAGAAAAGCTTCCGGTCAATGTTCGCGCGCTTGTAGCATTCCGCATCGGTCATGCCGCTCTCATCGATCTTTCGAAGCAGCATCTCCGAAAAGCTTTCATCAAGCATGCTTCGAAAATCCGGGGTCTCCGCGGCTTCCATGTCCGCCATTGCGAACGACATCGCGCCCGAAGCGCTGTCACTGATTTCCTCCCGGAAAGACGATTCCTTCCGCACTACGGACTGCTTCCTCCCGAAGAGGCTCTTTCCTTTAGCAGAAGCTCCTGACGTCTTTGCGGAGGAATTCATCGAAACCGAATACAGCGTCGTCTGTTCCCGGTTTTTATTGATATAATCCTCTAAGCCGTCCCGCTCGTGATGAAGGCCGGCCCTTCCGAAGAACACCAGATAAACCGTCATATCGTGTTCCGTCAGATATTCCTTCACCGTTTGAACGGCAATCGCGGTTGCTTCCCCGAACGGATATCCGTACACGCCGGTCGAAATTGCGGGAAATGCCACACTCTCGCACCCGCGCTCTTCCGCAAGTTTTAAAGAATTCCGGTAGCAGTCCCGAAGCTGCTCCGCTTCGCCGTACCGCCCTCCCCGATAGATCGGGCCGACCGTATGAATGATATACTTACACGGCATCCGGTAACCGCCGGTAATCTTCGCTTCCCCGGTCTTACAGCCTCCGAGCGTCCGGCACTCCGCAAGAAGTTCCGGCCCCGCAGCCTGATGAATCGCGCCGTCCACGCCGCTTCCTCCGAGAAGCGACTCGTTGGCGGCATTGACAACCGCATCCACGCGCATCGAAGTAATATCTCTTCTTACAAAAAGTAACGGCATTTCCTACCTCCCCGTAAGCAAAGTTTTCTTGAACTTTTATCAATTATATCATATTATAGAGGAAAATGAAACCGAAAGGAGGACTCCCGCGATGAGCGACCGTAAGAGACGGCTGAATCTGTTCCCGTTCTATGATAAGTCCGGAATCGAAGCTTATCTTGCCAGAGAGGCGGAAGAAGGATGGATGGTTGACTCGGTATCCTCCTTCGTGTTCGGGTTTCATAAGATTGAGCCTGCGAAGATTACATTTTCGGTCGCATTTTTCGCAAAAGCCTCCCTGTTCGACGAGGAGCCGACCGAGGAGCAGCTCGCCTTCGAGGATCTCTGCATCCAGACCGGCTGGCAGACGGCCGTCGCCAACCGCCAGATGCCGATTTATTACAACACCGCGGAGAATCCGGAACCGATTCGGACCGACCCGGTACTCGAGGTCCGCTCCATCCATGAGGTTGCGCAGAAGGGTTATCTCCTCAGTTATTATCTGCTTATGATGCTCAGCATGTTCTGGCTGGCCATCTTCGTGCGAGACCTGTTCGCAAACCCCGTCAAGAACCTTTTAAGTAATTCTCAGCTCCTATCCTTCCTCATCTTTATCTTCCTCTGGGGAGGGATTACTTCGGGAATCGGGCGCTACTACCGCTGGTACCATCAGGCGAAGCGGATAGCCGAAAGCGAGAACCGCTTTCTGATGCCGAAAGGCTACTCAAAGCGGTCTGCCCGGATTTTCGTCATCACATGCCTGATCCTGCTCGCCTTGCAGCTGACGTCGGCCTTTGACGATTACCGCGTCGCTTTGGTGACCGCGCTCGTTCTGTTCCTGCAGTTTCTGATTGTTTTCGCCGCCTTCCGGGGCGCTTCCCGCCTTAAGGACATGGAGTTTCCGAAATGGCAGTACTATCTTTACTATATGGGTTCGCTTGTCGTTTCCTATATCGGGCTCTCCGTACTTCTGTGGGTCAGCCTCGCGATGATTTTCATTCCCGCCATTACCGGCCGGAAGCCGCAGGGAACCTATCAGGCAGGCGATGTGACCTATCAGGTATTCTTAGATGACCTGCCGCTCAAGGTGGAGGATCTCATTCCGACATCTTACGAAGGCTATTCCTACCGGATTACCGACCATACCAATTCCGTGTTCCTTTCAAGCCTCAATGCGGATCAGTCGCCGCAGGCGGACGCTCTCGCGGAACCGGGGATCCACTATACCGTTACCACCGTCCGTTTCCACGCCCTCTACAATGTGGTTAAATCGAACCTGATGGACGAATTCAAAAACTATTTCGACGACGACCTCACGAAGGAATGCCTGCGCATCGACGAAAAGCCGTGGGGCGCGAAGGAGGCGTACCGTCTCCGTTATGACGGCAAGCTGATGCAGCGGTTCTTCCTCTGCTACGACAACTGCTTTGTCGAAATCAATTTCACCGGAAACGGCTTCTCCTTCACCGAGGACCAGACCCGGATTATCGGGCAGAAGCTCGGAAGATAAACCGATACAACACGAAGGGCTTTGACGATTCTATGTCAAAGCCCTTATTATATGCTATTCAATTTATTTCGTTCACTCAACTAGTACATTGGTCTGTACCATCCGTTTCTTAAAATGTTCTTTGGGTAGATCAATTTAAGTTTTTGTTGGAGTGTACCTTCCTTTCATAATATCGTTTCGGGTAGATCAATTAAAGATTTCCTTTGGAGTATACCTACCTTTCATAATATCGTTTTGGGTAGTTCAATTAAAACTGTCCTTTGGAGTGTACCTGCCTTTCATTGATTTCAAATGTTATACGGACCAACTTACTTTCCCATTGGAGTGTACCTTCCTGTTTTGATCTCTATCTATACTGAATTGACTTGCTTAATAACTGCTTTCGTTTTACACTTCGTTATCTTCAGATTATGTTTGGTGTCCCATTGGACCGTACCATCCTTTTCTTCGGTGTTAAAAGTAGATTAAACAGTCGCCTTTTCATCTCTCAAGATCTTCACCGGCTAGTACATCGGTATCACCTCTTCCGTATTTTATTGGCCTATTTCTTCGGCCGATCCGTTTGCTCTTCCGGATGTTTTCTCTCTTGTTGTTGTCTATACTCTACCACCGGCGGGTTGATTTGTCAATACAATTTTATTAATTTTTGTAAATTATTCAAAATTTGTTCAGATTTCACAGAATATTCTGACAATTTGCAATCAAAAGGTAGAATTTTTCGCTTTTTTGAGTGCTTTTTCAGAATTGTTTTCCTTTTCCGCCCATTTCGAGCATCCTGACGTTTGAAAAAGCACTGCTAATTTTTGTGATTTCTGACGGATTATGCGTCACAATGACAATTGCGTTGTCTTTCTTCCGTTCGCGGAGAAGCTCTGTCATACGGTCTTTCTTTGCTTCGTCAAGCCCCGTAAACGGCTCATCCAGCACCAGAACGCGGGATTCTGCCGTCAATGCGCGGCACCAGGCAACCCGGCGCTTCATTCCGCCGGAGAAAGCGGATACCGGCTTTCCTTCCGTTTCCTCAATTCCGGCTCTCTTTAGCAGCTCCTCCGCCGCTTCCTTTGAATGCCTTCCCTTTACGACGCGGACGTTCTTCGATGCGGAAAGCTGTTCCATCAGGCGGTTTTCCTGAAAGACCGCCGACATCGGAAGCCCCTTGGCGGCTTCTCTTGTCCCCTGATCCGGACTCTCAAGACCTAACAGGATCCGAAGGAGCGTCGTCTTGCCGCATCCCGAAGGCCCGCTTATTACCGTAACGGTTCCCGGAACGAGCGACAGATTAATCTTCGAGAGCACGCTCCGGCCGTCGAAGCTCTTTCCGACATCCGTAAGCGTGAGCACCGGCTCCGCGGAAATCTCCTGTTCCCCGGCTTCCTCTTTCGAAACGGCCGGCTGCTCCGTCCGGTCGGAAGCGCCCCCGTATTGCTCTTCCTCGGCAGTTTCCGGATTAACGGCCTTTGCTGCCGGACGGATTCCGAACAGATACCGAAGCAGGTCGCCTTTATGTTTCCAGAGCGTGGGCGCGCTCACGGAAACGGTGAAGAGGCGGAACAGAATCATGAAAAACTTTTCAAACACAACGCTGACGATGATAATGACAATCGTCCACGCGAATACGCTTTCCGCGTCCACATACAGTTTGGAATAGTATAGTTCGTGTCCGATGGATTCCGGCGACTGCGCAATCAGCTCCGCGGCGATTCCCGCCTTCCAGCAGAGCCCGAGTCCCGTGGAGCACGCCGCGGCCGTATAAGGAACCGCAGACGGGATACGGATGTATATCATTTTCCGAAGGAGCGGCAGACGGAACACCTGGGCGGCTTCCGTCAGTTTCCTATCCGACGAAACGATGCCTTTCCGGACGTTTTCATAAACGACCGGAAATACCATGAGCATCGAAATCACAAACCCGATCTTCACCGGCTTCACAAAGAACAGAAGCAGAATGATAAAGGACACGACCGGGACGGTTTTAATCAGCTTGACGCCGGGCATCAGAAGGATATCTACGGCTTCATGAAGGCTTCCGAGCACGGCAAGAAGAATTCCCGCCGCAAGCGCGCACAGAAAACCCCTGGCCACATGGACAAAGCTTGCCCGTACAATCGGCAGGAAGCCTTTCCCGGTCACCATTTTAATGAACGCTTTCCAGACGCTCTTCGGATAAGGCAGCAATACCGGCTTATTCAGCCGGTATGCTAAAAACGTCCAGATTCCGATCCAGAGAATTACGGAAAGCGCAATCCAGATTATTTTCGAACTTTTTCTCACGCGGTTTCTCCGTTATTTCGCGACAATGGCGCGAACAATCTTATAAATGATGCCGCAGACCACAAGGCCCCCGCCGATGCAGAGAACCAGAAGACCTGCAGAAGAGAATTTGCCGAAGATCAGTTCCTGCAGCATTCCCGCGGTTTTCTCTCCGAGCGGTTTCTCCGTAGCGTCAAGGAACAGATCCTCACCGAGCTTCGTTCCGCCGAATACGAGGCCTCCCGCAAGCGCGGAGGTGATTCCGATATGCATCAGGCTGCTGTCAAAGAAACGGCCGCATGCAAGGATAATCATCAGAGCGAAGAATGCGGTAACGCCGAGAACGATATACCAGGTTACCGGCGAGAATACGGCCTTGATAATCTTAATCACCGTATTCGGAATGCCGAGGTCCATATCTTCAAGGCTTTCAAGGTCTTTCAGCTCATTCTCGTTCAAATCCTCGATGCTGCTGCGGATTTCATCGAAATCGTCTTCGGTCATTGCTTTTCCGAAGTACTCCTTAATCAGATCGGAGTTGTCGGAAAGAACATCCACGATTCTGTCGGCGTCGATTTCGAGCTTGTCGCTTTCGCCGGTATAGAACGAAACAACATCTCCGAGAGTGGATGAAATCAGTTTCCCGACTTCCTTCTCCTCGAGAATTTTGGCGATATTCTCTTCATTCAGTTCCGGATACATTGCTCTCTGCTCCGCAGGAATCTTATCCAGAATGACTTCCGCAACGCTGTCGCCTTCATACTCGTCGCCGAGGAACTTACCGACTTCGAGTTCGGCGATATTGATGTCGCTTCCGCCGACCAGAGCTTCCTTCAGGTTGTCCGCGTTAACGGATTCCCTGATTCCGTAGAACACGACCGAAAGCAGTACAAGGAGGAAGAGGAAAATGCAAAGGAAAAACGCAAGGATTCTTCTTCCGAAACCGAGTTTCTTCCGCTTCTTCGGCGTCTGCTCGGGATATACGGGCTGTCCGTAAACGGGCTGCTGATAATATCCCTGCTGATAAACCGGCTGCTGATAGGTCTGGTCAACAGGCTGCTGGTAAACCGGCTGCTGGTAGGTCTGGTCAACAGGCTGCTGATAAGCCTGATCTGCAGGCTGCTGGTAAACCGGCTGTTCATAAACAGGCTGCTGTACGGGCTGCTCGGGCGTGAACGTTTCCGCCGCTCCCGCTACGGGAGCCATAACAGGTTCAGCCGCCGGAACCGGGGTGCCGCAAGCAGGGCAGAACTGTTCGCCGTCTTTCATTTCATTCCCGCAATTGGGACAAAAAACAGACATGATATTCCTCCTTTTATCTAAGGGACCGGCAGGGTTCTTCCCGCGCCGGATGCAAACCTCTTTTTTTCTTTTTTGAATGTATCACATTTTCCGGCTTCGCGCAATGGGTTATTGCATTTTCCGGCGGGCTGTCCTATACTAACCGGGGAATGAAAAGAAACCTGCCGGAAAGGAGCACGGAATGAAGATTATAATGATTCGCCACGGCGACCCGGATTACAAAAACGACTTTCTGACCGACAAAGGAGAACGCGAGGCCGCGTGCCTTGCAAAATGGATAAAAAAATACGACCCGGAGGTCGATGCTTACTATGTGTCTCCGCTCGGACGGGCGAAGGAAACGTGCCGCGTCTGCCTCGAGCCGCTCGGGAAGGAAGCAACCGTGCTTCCGTGGATTGAGGAATATACCGGAAGGGCGTTCCACCCGCGGGCAGGCTATGTGCGTCACGCTTGGGATTTCTATCCCGGGGACTGGACGAAAGACGAGTCGCTTTTCTCCGCCGATACGTGGCTTGACTCACCGTTATATGCCGATCCTTCCTGTAAAAAAGGCTACCTTGCGATTACGGAAGGCTTTGACGGGCTTCTTAAGGAATACGGCTACAATCACGACGGGCATGTGTTCCGCACAAACTGGGGGCCGGAAGGACCCTGCGAGAAGACGATTGTCATCTTCTGCCATATGATTGCGACGCTTACGGTTGTCGCGCACCTGACCGGCATCGCGGCGCCTCTTCTGTGGCACGGTTTCTTCAGCGCTCCGACCGGGCTCACAGTCATCGAGTCCGAGGAACGTGACCCCGGCACCGCCTGGTTCCGCGTCCGCGCGCTCGGTGAGGTCGCGCATCTGCTGTGCGAAGGCGAGCCGATTTCGAATTCCGGCTTCAAAAAGAATTGATTTAAGACAGTTTCACGCTGACCTCTCCGGAGGTGAGGACTTCTTCCGTGCCGTCTGCATACCGCACAAGAAGCCCGTAATCGTCGGTTACAGTAATGACTTCCGCGGGTTTCCCGGCGCTCTGTCCGTCCGCGGTTTCAAAAACAAGCACGCGCTTTCCCGGCAGGAAGCAAAGCTCCCGGTACCGTTTCGCAAGCGTTGGATCTTTCAAATCATCATAACAGTCAATCAGATTGTTAAGTATTTCCGCGGCGAGCCGCTCGAGATAATCTTCGGGCGATTCGCCGTATTTGTATATCGCTCCTGCAATTTCCGAGACGGACGGATCGAATCCGCCTTCCGGCGTTTCGATGTTCACGCCGATTCCGACGACCGAGAAATCCGCCTTTCCCTCCGGCGTAAGCGCCGATTCCGTAAGGATTCCGCACACCTTCCGACCGCCGAGGTACACATCGTTCACCCATTTGATCACAGCGGGCTCCCCCGAAAGCATCCGAATCGCCTCCGAGACCGCTACTGCCGCAACGGGAGTCAAACGCACGGCTTCCGTCACCGGACAGTCCGGTTTTAGAAGCACCGACATGTAAAGCCCGGCTTCGGGCGATACGAACCGTCTCCCCATTCTTCCTTTGCCGGCGGTCTGCCTTTTCGCAATCATCACGTACCCTTCCGGCTCACCTTCGTACCCAAGCTCCTTCACAAGCGTGTTCGTGGAGGTTGCTTCATCCCGAAGCGTAATCCGGAAGAAGTCCGGCCGTTTTAGAAAGCTCCTGATTTTCGCGATTCGATCCATACTGCTGCCCTTTCCGCGGCATTTTCCGCCGCCTGTCTATGATAAAGTATCATAAAGGCCCCTTTTCGTCAAATCCGATGTGCTATCTTATGATAATCCGTATCTTCTTATCCATCTTGTCCCGCTCCCTTGCCTTATTGCGCCAAATGTGATAGCGTTAAGCCACCGAAAAGGAGGATAGACTTATGGTGGATGTAAAAGGAAGATGGGCGTTCGTTACCGGCGCCGCAAGAGGAATCGGCTTCGGTGCGGCGGCATTTCTTGCAAAGCGCGGTTGCAACCTGATTGTGCAGGGACGCACGAAAGAGCATTGCGCAAAGATTACGGAGATAGCGAAGTCGTTCGGTGTGGAGGCGATTGCAGTCGGCGCGGAGTTTTCGGACCCCTGCGCGGTTCAGGCGATGCTTGACGAAATCGACGCCCTCGGCGTCCGGGTTGATATCGTCTTAAACAACGCGGGCGTTCAGGTCGCTTACCGGACCGATTATCTGAACACTCCCGTATCCGATTATACAAGCAGCTTTTTGATTAACACGATTGCTCCGATGATGATTACGTATCATTTTCTTAAGAAGATGAAGGCGGCGGGGTTCGGACGCATCGTCAACACAACAAGCGGTATCTGCCTCGAGCCCGAGCAGGCCGGTTATTCCGCAAGCAAAGCCGCGCTTGACAAGGTCACGATGGATCTTGCCGCAGGGTGCGAAGGAACCGATGTGTGCATCAATCTGACGGATCCCGGCTGGTGCCGGACCGATCTCGGCGGACCGGGCGCGCCGAATGCTCCCGAGAGTTCGCTTCCGGGCGTTGTCGTCGGCGCCTTCATTGATGATAAGAAGTCCGGACGCTGCTTCACGGCAGGCAGCTTCCACGGCATGAGTCTTGAAGAAGCGCTCGCAAAGATTGAAGAAGGTTACCCGAAATTCACGGGGACCGTAAAAACCGTATAATCCGCCGGCCTCCCGCCTGGAAATCTTGACGGGAGGCCTTTTTTTCGGTACAATTACTTTACTTTTATACGTAATGAAAAGAGGGTATTATCCATATGAAACACCAATTTCGAAGAATCGTGTCGCTGATTCTTCTCACACTTCTTCTGACAACGGGGGTTGCTTCGGCCGCGCCTTCCCGGTCACTCGGGGCGGAGCGGAAGGAGGACGGGCTGACCGGCTGTTCCGCAACGGAAATCGTTTCCATGATGGAACTCGGGTTCAACATCGGCAACACCTTCGACGCCACCGGCGGATCACTTGAAACACACGAAACCCAGTGGGGAAACCCGAAGGTTACGCAGCGTTTCATTGATGCCGTTTACGACGCCGGATTCAATACCGTCCGTCTGCCGGTCACCTGGATGAATTTCATCTCAAACGACGGCACCTATACGATTGACCCCGCCTATCTGGCACGCGTGAAGGAAGTCGTGGATTACTGCTATAACGACGGTCTCTTCATCATTCTTAACGTTCATCACGAGGGTTGGGTAAATGTGAAGGATCTGGACACCTCCTACCCTGCCGTCGGCGAAGAGCTGAACGCGGTATGGACGCAGATTGCGACATACTTTGCGAACTACGACCAGCATCTGATTTTCGAGGGAATGAACGAGCCCCGCATGGCCGGCACCGCAGCGGAATGGAACGGAACACCGGACGGTTACAGCGCCGTGAATTACCTGAACCAGGTATTCGTGAACGCGGTACGTTCCACCGGTCTCGGACACAATGACGAGCGCTGCCTGATGATTCCGGGCTATGCAGCCTCATGCTCGGGTTCGGTTCTTCAAAGCATCGCGATGCCGACTTATAACGGCGAGCCTGCCGGCAACATAATCATATCCGTGCACAGCTACACGCCTTACGAATTCTGCCTGACCGATGAGAAGGAAACCTTTATGGCCGGTGTCAACAGCTCGTCCATTGATTCGGTGTTCCGCGATATCCAGTCCAATTTCCTGAAATACGGCATCCCGGTTGTCATCGGTGAAACCGGCGCGACCAATTCCCATAACAATACCAAGTACCGTGCGGACTGGTTCCTCTATACTGCAACGAAGGCTGCCATGTACGGCGTTCCGATGATCATCTGGGACAACGGCGCCATGGGCAGTTCGGGCGGCGAATGCCACTCCTACATCAACCGGAGAACCTACGTAATCAATTATCCTGAGATTCTTGACGCCATGAAGGACGGATGGAACAGCGTAAAGCGCGGAAGTGCGCTTACGGAAGTCTTCAATCCGTCAGCCGCGGAACCCGATCCGGATGCTTCCTTCTCTTACCGCGCGAACGGATACTATTATGCTTCGTCCGCGGACGGAAAACCTGCGAATCCTTCCATTTCCGGAATGCGTTTCCTCGGCTGGTACGTAATGCCGGATTATCAGGCAGGTTCCGAATTCACGGGCGTTGTCCCGAAGGGCACACGGACCGTCTATGCAAAGTTTGCCCTGACCGATTATAAAGCTTACCGTACAAGCCTTACGCCGGCTTCTCTGCCGGATATCGAACCGCGTGAACAAAGACCGCTTCCCTCCGCAACGCCGACGCCGATTGTATCGCCGGAGCCGACCGAACCGGTCACCGAAACCGTCACGCCGGAGCCGACGCAGACGGAAACCGCTGTTTCCGAAACTCCGACGCCGACACCCGTGCCGGGAGACGGCTCGTACAACCCCGTCATCATCTATATGATGCTCGCGGTCTGCATCGCGATGATTGTCATTGGTATCGTCCTCGTCGTAAGAGGAATCCGGAGACATATGAAATAAACAGTCAGCCGAATACAACGCAAAAACACCCGGGACAAACCGTCCCGGGTGTTTCATTATCAGAAAGATTGTATTACAGCTGAGGGCCTGCCTTAACGAGAGCCTTACCTGCCGCATTGCCTTCGTACTTCGCGAAGTTCTTAATGAAGCGGCCTGCGAGATCCTTAG
>CAMZEW010000013.1:0-24352 GCA_947305875.1 uncultured Lachnoclostridium sp. | reverse complement strand
CCATCTCTTTCGAATACGTTGCGATAAATGTGAGGAGTTCCTCTTTCTTCACCGTATCAATCTTGTTGATTACAAGAATCACCGGCGTCCCGCACGCCTTCAGCTTCTCCATGATGTACTGCTCGCCCGCGCCGATGTAATTGGTCGGCTCGACGAGCCACAGAATCACGTCCGCATCGGTGAAAGTGCTTTCCGCCGTCTCAACCATGAATTTGCCGAGCTTGTTCTTCGACTTATGAATGCCGGGCGTGTCGAGGAAGATAATCTGCCCGCGCTCGTCCGTGTAGACCGTCTGAATTCGGTTTCGGGTCGTCTGCGGCTTATTCGATGTAATCGCGATCTTCTGCCCGATCAGGCGGTTCATCAGCGTCGATTTGCCGACGTTCGGCCGCCCGACCAAAGCGACGAATCCGGATTTAAAGCCTTTCTCCATTCTGTTTCTCCTTTACCGAAGGTTCTTCACTTCATCGAATAAGGCGGCTTCCTTTTTGATGCTGCCTTCCGAACCGAAGCACGCGATATGCCCTTCCCCGATAGCCGCAGCCACAAGGTCCGCCTGCGCGCGAAGGTCCTCTAACGTCGTGTCAAGCAGCTCGTCACGTTTCTTCTGATTTTCTTCCGGCGTAACTCCGGTATAATACATATTGACCGCAAGCTCCGCCTCGTCCTTCGGCGCCTTCGGGCGGTCCGTGCCGCCGACGGTTCCGATAATATACTTCTCCATCTCATCGTCCGTAAGCGAAAGGTTCCGCACAAAATCCGGAATTCCGCGGAATACTTCGAAGGATCTTCCTAGATTCGGGTCGCGATAGGTGGAGATGGTATATGTGCCGTTCAGAAACGCGAAACCGCTTCCGGCACCGTACGCGCCGCCTCGCACGCGGATGTTTTGGTACAGGTATTCCCGGTTGATGATTAACGAAAGCACCTGCAGATGCCCGTTCGCCTTATATCCGTGCGCTGCGTAGATTCCGCTCTGCGCCGCGAAATTCACCTGCCCGCCGAAAGAGATTGCCTGATTCTTCCCGGAAAGCGGATAGCCGCCCTCCCACGGAAGCTTTTCAGCCGGCGCAGGCACCGTAACGCCTTCGTTCGGAATCAGTTTTTCTAAGAACTTCGGCAGACACTCCGCCGTCTTCTGAAAACCTTCTTCGTCCGCCGTAACCGCAATCGTAATCCGTTTTTTATCAAGGACAAATGCCATGACGCCGTTCAGATGACGGATGACCTCGTCGGCCCTTTCGTCAAAACGGTCGAGAATATCATACAAAAACTCATACTGCCCCATGCCGTTGGTCTGATTGCTGAAATACTCCTGCGCCTGGAAGGAGGAGAGGCAGCAGCGCTTCGCGACGGAATTGCCGTTATAGACCATGCCGGAGCGGATGTTGCTGAGGTCTTCCTGTATCACTTCCTTAAGGCGCTTTTTATCGGAGAAATCGGTATCGACAATCATCTCCGCAAGGAACGAAAGCGCGGTCGGAATCTCGTCATAAAGCATCCGCACATGGTGCGCCTCGTAGCCGGTAAACTTACGGTAATCCGAAGCCGAACTGAAAGTATCCAGGGAAGAATACAAACTGCCGACGTGAAGATTGATTTCGTCATTTAACGCGCCGTACGCGTGCTTCGTCGTATCCACGCGAAGGAGTGCGGAGCTGTAGAGCCCGAGATACGGAAGTTCCTCCGCGGGCAGCCCGGTTACGTCGATATAAAGGCTTACATACGAAATCCCGTTGGTCCCGGTGTTGTAGTGAAGAACCGGAATACCGGCCGCCTCACTCCTTCTAAGAGGGTACTGCTTTGCTTCCCTTCGGATATCCCGGACGGAAAGGTGCGGGATACAGGCAAGGGCTTCCGGACTGTCCGGCGTTTCCTGATAGACTCGGAGCGCCTCGGTATCCCGGATCAGCTTTTCGATTTCTTCCCTCGAAAGAGATGCCTTGTATTCCTGCAGCTTCGTAAAGAGTTTCTGCTCGCGTTCTTCATCGAGCCCGCGGCGTCCCTTAAGAACAAGCCGCAGCTCGTGACGGTGACTGAGAATCGTTTCTTTTATAATCTGCTCAAAATACCCGGTGTCGAGAAGCTCCTTTACCTTCTGAAACCGCGCAAGCGGGTGGCAGAAACGGAACGCGTCCTGCTCGTTATAAATCCAGCTGTCAAGGATCATTGAGAAGAGATCCAGTCCGCGTCTTGTCTTGTCGGTGGCACTCTCCCGGACGAAGAAATCCCCGCCCACAAGGTATCCGAGGATAGTCTTACGATTTATTCCTTCCTGCAAAACCCGTTCGACCTCACGGAAGAGAACGGAAAGGAACTCGTCCTTCCTCTTCGCGTCTGCTCCCTTCACCGCGAGAAGAAAGTACGGCTGTCTTAAGTTCGCGGTGACAGACGACGAGATATCCTTTCCAATGCCTGCGTCAATAAGCGCCTGCTTAATCGGGGCCGCCGGCGCGTCGAAAAGGGAATACGCAGCTGCGTTAAATGCGGTCATGAAGACCGGATCGTCCGTCCCCGTAAGAAGACCGAAACCGAGGTAATCGTTCTCTGCTTCCTCCTCGCCTTCTCCGAGTGAATATTCCATATAGCCGTCAAGAATCCCCCGAGGCTCCTGGAGCGGAATTTCCGAGTCAATCGGCCGATAGTCATAATGGCTTAAGTACTCGCGGTCGAGGTAATCGAGGTATTCCTCCATATCCATATCGCCGTACAGATAAATATAGCAGTTGCTCGGATGATAATAGCGCCGGTGAAAATCAAGGAACTCCTCATAGCTTAGATTGGGAATTTCCTCGGGAAGACCGCCGGATATGTACCGGTACGGCGTATCCGGGAACAGCCCGCACTGCGTAAGACGGTAGAACACGCCGTCCGCGTCGGAGAAAGCTCCCTTCATCTCACTGTAAACAACGCCGTTTAAAGTAAGCGGATCGTTTTCTTCCGCCAAATGATACCGCCATCCCTCCTGTCGGAAGATCATCTCATTTCGATAGATATTCGGATGAAATACGGCGTCCATATATACGTCCGTCAGGTTTCGAAGATCCTTATCGTTGCAGCTTGACACCGGATACAGGGTCTTATCGGGGAAAGTTGCCGCATTCAGGTAAGTCTGTAAAGAACCTTTCGAGAGTTCCATAAAAGGATCTTTAATAGGGTATTTTGAAGAACCGTTCAGAACGGAGTGCTCGATAATGTGCGCCACGCCCGTACTGTTCCCGGGCGGCGTCCGAAAGCCGATGCAGAAGGTCTTGTTCTCATCGTCACTTGCCACCAGACAGATACGCGCTCCGGTTTTCTTATGCCTTAGAATCAGGGCGTCGGCAAGGAAGTCCGTAAGCTTTTCCCCATACAGTCTTTCGTAAGCTTCATGCTGTAAAGAACTCAAGTCTCTCATGCGGTAACTCCTTCGTTTCATTCCTACCTATTATCCCATATCCGCCTGCTTTTTTCAAGGAAAACCGCCTTCGTTTTGTCTCCCCGGACATAGAAAAACCCGGGCAGTCAGCCCGGGTTTATGAATCGGTCTTTACAGATAATCTTCGTCGTCGCTGTAGTCCTCATCGGGAGCAAAACGGCGGTTGTAACGTCCCTTCTGCACGAGGTACAGAATCAGGAATACAACCATCAATACGAACAGAACGCCGCTCGTTCCGAAAAGGAACTTCTCAAGAAATGTTCTTCCGCTCTTCTCGGGTGCCGGCGTCGAGGCGGTTTCCGGAATGGTCGGAAGCGGCACGGCCGTCGGGCTTAATGTCGGAGTCGGTGCCTCGGAAGGAACCGGCGACGGGGTAGGCGTCGACGTCGGATTCAGTTCGATGTCCTCAATATTAAACCGCTGGAACGTATCGGTTTTCATGTCGTACTGGAACCAGCCGGTGAATCCCTCGCCGTTACGGCCGTATACAAGAGCATAATCGCTCTTGTCGGACGTTACGTAAGCGGTTACCTCCGCTCCGTCGATGGTTCGCGTCGTCTTCGAATATCCCATCGGGATGATTACCGAATCGGTAATCTCCTGCAAAACGATGTTCTGCTTCGCGCTTTCAAAAGCGAAGTACCGCGTTGCGGTATTACGATCGGTATCCAGAATATACAGGTTACCGTCCGAAAGTTCCACGACGGTCACGCCGGTATTCTTATTCTCAAGAGCGCCGATTTTATAATTCTTATACTCAACAATCGTGGAATCCCACTCGTCCGTGTTCTCCATCCATTTCAGGTCGGGCTTGTCCTTCAGTTCCAGCTCGGCATCATCCACCTTAATCTGGATACCCGGCGTCGGGGTCGGAGTCGGCGTGGCCGGCTTCGGTGTCGGCGGCTTCGCACGTGTCACGGTAATCGTATAGGTCTTGGTCGTCTTACCGTCTTCGGCCGTTACCTTAACGGTTACGGTGTTCGCGCCTTCCTTCAGACCGCTGTTGCCGCTCACGGCAACCTTTGCCTTGCCGTCCGCAGGCTGTGCGGAAACGGTAACCTTGCTGACCGTACCGCCTACCGATGCGGTATATGCCGTTACATCCGCGGAAAATGCGGGCGAAATCTTCGCTTCTCCGATGGAAAGCGATGCAAGGTTCGCGTTGCTGGAAGCCTGGTAAGGACCGGTTATCGTGATTTTTCCGTTAGATGGGGATGGGGCTATCGGGAAATTATCCCCAAGTGCGTCATCAAGCGGACTGATGATGACATCACTCAGAGTTAATAAAGTCCCGCCTTCCGCAACATCCAGTGCTTTGAAGGAAAAACTATAGGATGCGGACTTTCCGGAACAGCCGGTATCCACTACTCTTAACGGGCTTCCTTCTCCTGCTGCAGCACCTTGCAGATATTGCAGTTTCGAAGTATCATAAGACAGTTTGAAGTCAACTACTGCAATTTCAGCGGGTGCCGAAATGCTGACTGTAATCGTTACATCCTTACCTTTTTCCACACTAGCAGAACTAACCGTTATGCTTGCGGTTCCTGCTGCTTTAACCGGCTTCGGACCGACAACCGTCAATGCCATCATCAAGGCAAGAAGCACTGCCGCAGCGCGGTTAACTCTTTTCGTTCCATTCATCCTCTGTTATTCATTCCTTTCCACACGGAATTCCTGTAACTTCTATCCGTTATTATCTCCATCCGTTCCCGAAGAATTCTCTCCCGACGGAGGCTCCCCACTCGCTATCGTATTATTCTCGCCGGACGAATCCTGAGGAGTATCGCTTCCTTTCGAACCGTCTCCCGCAGTTTCATTTCCGGACGGATTTACACTTCTTGTTCCGTCTCCGGACATGTTTGCGTCACCCGAATTGTTTCCGGAATCGTTCTGCCCGGCAGAATTATCCGGAGCAGTATTATCTCCGCCCTCAGGTGTTCCGTTCTGGTTTCCTTCGGAGCTGCCGTTACCGTTCTGATTCCCTTCAGAACCGGTGTTACCGTTCTGTGCTCCCTCTGAACCGGTGTTACCGTTCTGATTTCCTTCTGAACCGGTGTTACCGTTCTGATTTCCCTCTGAACTGCCGTTCCCGTTCTGGTTCGCCGCAGGCGTCCCCTCAGGAGTAACCGCAGGAGTCCCTTCAGGTGTAACCGCAGGGGTTCCCTCAGGTGTCACTTCCGGCGTCGCGGCAGGCGTTGCCTCCGGTGTAACGGAAGGCGATGGCTCCGGTGAAGGCGTCGGCTCCGGCGACGGCGAAGGATCCGGTGAAGGAGAAGGCTCCGGCGAAGGCGTCGGGGTTTCCTCAGGTCCGTACACTTTCTCTGCCACACTGGGCTGATCAATCTTTGAAGAACCGAGAATGTGTCGCTTTACATATAACAAATCATATGCGTCGATAACACTATCTTTCTTGACATCGGATGCCTTGGCGGCAATGTCATCCAGCTTGGTCTGACCTAGGATCTGGCGCTTAATGTACAAAAGATCATAAGCGTTAATCTCTCCGTCCTTATTCACGTCACCGTAGATAACTACCTTAAACCGTTCTTGCGGGGTCACAATCGTATGCCCGGTGCAGAGCGGTCCGGAGGTAACCGTAGCGCCGTTTGAATCCCGCACCTTGATTGCTCCGCCTTCCACAAGGGAGAATACACTATTGAAATCCTCTACCTTGGTGCCGGGTTCTAAACCGTAGACTGCCCCGCCTTCAATAAGGCAGGTCGTTTTAATATGTTCTGTCACTTCGACCGACTCGGGGACCTCGCGGTACACATGAATTGTGTAGGTCTGGCTGTTGCCGTAGGCCGCCGTGGAGACAATCTTCACATCATTATCACCGGGCTTAACGGATATCTTGCCGACGCCTGTAATCTTAGTCGAGGTGGCAAGCGCTTCCGCCGTAACGGTAATGGTTTCCACATCCTCATCGACAATCAGGTCGTACTCAAGCGTCTTATAGTCAAATGCCGGGGTAAGGCTCATATTCGCAACCGTGAGGTTCTTTAGGTACGGGTTCGGATTGGCCGTAGAGGTGCCCTGCGGATAAGGTGCATTCTCCGCCGACATATTCTCATATACCGGAATCTTGAAGATAATCGCACTTTCCTTATCCTTGCAGGCTGCCCACATAGTACGGGCCTCATTGGACGGGGCCTGAATGTTCGTCATGTACTGATGCGTATAAAGCGCAAATGCGTGGTTGCTGGCCACGTTGAACTTCTGATAATATAACGTATCCTGACCCTTCGAGATGTAATCCCGGCCGATCATGATTGCGCCGCCGTAAAGCGACTTCCAGTGCGTATTCCACGGGCGGCACGTCGTCGCATCGGTCTTGCCGGCATAGGTAAGACCCATGGAGATGGCGTCCATCGTCGCCGTCGCGTAGGTGCCGAAATCATAATAGTTGTAGAGTCCCGGATAATTCTTCGATTTGCCGGAGATAATTACCGATGTGCCTCTCGAGCCCATCTCCTGGATAACACGCGCCACGAGCATATCGGGGCTGACGCCGGAGATCTTCGCGGACTCTAAGAATACTTCCGCATAGGTAAGCGGCTTGCCGGAATTGCCGGTCGTAACGATCTCGGTAATCTTACCGTTTGCATCGCGCTTGACTTCCTGCTTTTCCCATCCGTACTCATAACCGGAGGACGAATCATTCGGCACCTTATAAACGTAGCCGCTCATAAAGGTACCCTCAAGAAGCTCCTGAACGCGTTCCAGTGTGTGAAGCTTCTCGTCAAAGCTCTGGCACTCGAACTGGAACAGTTCGGACTCGGAAAGGAAGTTTCTCGGGTCCATAAAGTACGCCGTACTCGTCCGGTTGGCCGCCTCCCAATGGAAGCCGTCCAGCTTACGGAAGCCGCCGTCCTTGCCGTTGTTGTTCCAGATATATCCGAGGTCGTCGATTCGTTTCCACGACGTCGGGCTGACATAGTTTACAAGCGCTCTCTGATAAGCGCTTTCCTGATCGACTGCAGTATTCCAGTCGAGGCCGGTCTTGTCGGCCTTGAACACCCATGTCGGATGCTGCGCATGCAGAATCCGAAGCATCGGAATATACGATTCCGGGAATCCCTGGGCGCGAAGATCCGCGACAAATGCGTCGTCTCCCGTCGGGTCCTCATAAATCCGGACATAGTCCGCATAAAGCCAGCCGTTTACCTGCTCTCCCTTATAGGTGAACGAACACTTATAATAACGGTTCTGGCGCTCATATACGGTCACGAGCGTGCACGAGATAAGCTGCACGTTCGCTCCGCTCTTATCCGTAACCATTGCATAGTTGGTTCCGGGGCCCTTGCGGACATTGGTTACCGGAGCATAGTCCGTATAGCCCTTCTTCGGCGTAGCGTACTTCTCATCCGGAAGATAATCGCCCTCAAGCTTAATGAAGTCCTTATATCCGTAACCGACAATCGTCTTGCCGTCTTTATCAAACTGAATTTTATAATAGGTGCTCTGTCCGGGATAGGTTTTCTCCCCGAGAATAAAGATCTTCGTTCCGTTCGGGAGGAACGTAAGGATCTGTGTGCCATTTGTCGTAGCATCATTGCGGACGTTGATACCTTTGTCGGCCGTCTTCGTGTTGCTTACGACGCCCTTCTTCACGGTAGCGTAGATTTCCTCTTCTCCGGATGCCGACGCCGTCTTTGTGACGGGACTGATCGGAGATAAGAACATAAGAAGAATCAGAAAAACAGCTGTCAGTCGTTTCCCTGTAAATGCATGCATCGGTTCTTCCTCCTTTCGTCTTATCACTTTTCTAAATCGTTCCTTCAAATACGGTCACCGCAGGACCGGTCATGTAAATCACGTCTTCTGACTCATCGTAACGGATATTAAGTTCGCCGCCGAGCAGATGCACCGTCACTTCCGGGCCGGTCAGCCCGTTTTTATAGCAGGCAAATGCGGTAGCGCACGCGCCTGTGCCGCAGGCCCACGTCTCGCCGGAGCCTCGCTCCCATACCCGCATGCTGACCTCACGGTCGTTAATGCGCTTCACGAATTCCACGTTCACGCCTTCCGGGAACAGCGGATTCTTCTCAATCGGCGCCCCGACCTCCCGGACCGGGAAGTCCTTCGTTTCTTCGACCGTTATTACGGCGTGCGGATTGCCGACCGAAACCGGCGTAAAATTCCACACCCTTCCGCACGACTCTACGACGAATCTCGTCTGTCCCGCTTCGCAAAGCACCGGCAGGTCTGCGGGGTTCATAGACGGATGCCCCATATTCACGGTCACGCTGTTCACTCTGTCGCCCTCCGTATGGAGCGTCAGGTACTTGATGCCCGAGGCGGTGTCGATGGCCAGTTCCTTCTTATCGGTAAGGCCTTTTTCATATACGAATTTGCCGACGCATCGGATTCCGTTGCCGCACATCTTTCCGAGGCTTCCGTCGGCGTTATACATTTCCATATAGAAGTCCGCGCAGTCGCTCGGCTTAATCAGAATCAAGCCGTCCGCGCCGATTCCGGTGTGCCGGTCGCTGTACCGTACAGACAGTTCCGAAGCGTTCGGAAGGGTCTCTTTTGTGCAGTCGACGTAGATGTAATCGTTCGCACACCCATGCATTTTCGTAAACTTAATCGCCATCAAAGCCTCCAAAGCAGATTACGGCATTTTATACATTATACATTCTGTCGGGAAAAATGTCAAATCGTGCCCTTTTCATGCAAAGCGGGGTCATTGTAACAGAAGAATGTGAAGATGCTGTGAAATGCGAAGAAAATGAAAAATGCCGGCTTTTCGTCCGGCATTTTCCTTACTCGATTACCATAATATACAAATCGTCCAGATAATAGGAGACGTAAGCCCCGACGGGGTTCTGCTCCTCGTCGCGCGTGCCGATCATCAGCATGCCCGACTTCGCGTCGGTTTTCGTGACGGTCACGCGGAAGCGGCACTCCGTCCACTCGCCCTTCTTCACGTCGCAGACGTCGCAAAGCACCGGCCGGCGCTCTGAAACCATCAGCATGTTGCCGTCTTTGTCATACTCGATGTCGTTGCTGATGTTACGCTTCGGCACGGACACAACCTCGGTGTGGTAGGTGTCATACAGCGCGAAACGGATTTCATCGGCTACGCCCCAGCCCTCATCCAGATACAGGATGTTGCATACGATTTCAATCGTGTGCCCTTCGAGATCCTTATATGAGAGGCCGTTCGTCTCATTTAACGGAATTCCCGCACCGCTCAGTCCCCAGGTCGTCTCGCGGCGCATCGAAATATGGATGCTGTCACTTCCGTGGAATGCCTGCGCGTCGGTTACCTCAAATTTGCAGCCCTCTGAGATATTGCCTTTTGCGAACTGATTGCCGAGGCTCCGTTCAAAGTTGTTGCAGTAGATCATATTGCCGGGTTCGACATCCGTGGCCTTTATAAGCTTGCCGTTCTCGTCGAACACGGCTTTGCCGTTCACGCCACCGTCCGTCACGCCCGAGATGTCCGGGGTCGGACTCGGTGTCGGCGTCGGGCTCGGCGTCGCGGTCGGGTTCGGGCTCGGCGTAGGCGTCGCGGTCGGGCTCAGTTCCGGCGTCGGCGTTTCGGAAACCATATCCGACGGGACCGGTGTAGGCGTCATCGTAATCGGCGGGTCCAGAAGGTTTCCCTTGCAGCCGGTAAGTACCGCCGCAAGCACAATCCCCGCACACAGTAAACCAATCTTTTTCAAAACAAATCCTTTCCGACATAAAACAACCGGCACGATTCCCGTGCCGGCTGCCGAAATCACTGATTACTCAATTCCCTTCGAAGCAAGGTACTCTACAACATCGCCGATGCTCTTGATTTCATCCAGCTCTTCCGGCTGAATTTCAATTCCGTACTCATCCTCCAAAGCGGTCACCAGCTCATACAGATCAAGCGAATCAATCCGGAGATCCTCACGAAACGTCGTCTCTTCGGTGATGCCCGCAACATCAATACCGAGCTGCTCTTCCATAATCTTCAAAATCTTATCAAACATACCAAAACTCCTTCTGCCCGGACCTTCCCACCCGGACGAAACCTGTCATCACAAAGGAATGATATTCTAACTGAATCCGTTTGTCAATAGGAACTTACGAACTTACTGAATGGCATCCGGAACACCGTCCGCGTCCATGTCAACCATATCGTCATTACCCGGGCAACCGTCATCCAGATGATGCGCTCCGCCCATGATACCGTAGAATTCCTTGCCGACAACATTCTTCTCGTTGCGGACCTGTTCAATCAGCGTGGACAGAAGTCTTCTGACGTCCTTCGAGTGCTTAACGTTCTTCAGCTGAATCACGTGCTGCGTATCCACACGCGTAAAGAGCTCAATCGTACCGGTACCGAAGAACTTCTGCGCAAGCGTGCGGCTCAGCCGAAGGTCAACAATACGATACAATAGAGTCTCATCATAACTCGTTTTGAAAAATCCCTGCTGAATCTGAAGGGATGTCTTCGAAACGGAATACTTCGTGAAGGAAAACGGGAACCACATGTGGTGTTTTCTGTCTTTCCAAAGAATTTCTTCTTCCGGCATATCCTTGCCCTCCTCATCAAAAATACCTTTAACTCATTATATATTTGCGATTTTCAAAAAACAAGTGGAACGTGAAAGTTTTTTCTAGATCAGCGAGAAGCTTTTCAGGATGAAAATCATCGCAGTAATCGTCACCGACGAGACGAGCGTCGTTACCATGACAATGCCCGAGACAAGCTGCGCGTCGTTCCGCATGTTGCGCGCCATGATGTAGCAGGCAACCGTCGACGGCGACGCAAGCATGACCGCAATCGCCACGAGCGCCTCGTTTCGGAACCCGAGCCACACAGCAACCGGAACGAACAGAAGCGGCAGGAGCGCCACCTTGATAAACGAGGCGACAGCCGTCAGCGTCACATGCTTCGAAGCAGCGCGAAATGTGAAGCCCGCCCCCAGGATAACAAGCGCGAACGGCGTCGCAATCGCCGAAAGGTTCGAAAGCACCTTCGCCGGAATCGTCGGAATCCGCCACGAGAAGAACGAAAACGGAAGCGCGAGCGCCACCGCAAGAATCAGCGGATTCGTCACAATCTCAAGGAGAATCTTTCCGAACGGAATCTTCGCCTCGCCGCCTTCCTCACGCTTTGCGTAAAGCGTCAGGATTATTACGGAGAAAGCATTATAAAACGGCACGACCGAAACCACCATAAGCGGCGCAAGCCCGGTGCTGCCGTATATATTCTTGACAAGCGCGATGCCGAGAACCGCCGCGCTGCCGCGGAAGGACGCCATCGTGAAGGCTCCGATCTGCTCGCGGTTTTTGATGAACAGAACCGCACCGCCCCAGATCAACAGAAACGCCGCGCAGGAAACACCCATGCAGAACAGCATGAACCCGATATCATAGCCGCCGCTTAAATCGGCCGTCGCGATATCCGTGAACAGAAGCACCGGCAACGTAACACGGAACGTGAAGCGGTCCGCTGCCACGGTGAACTCTTCACTGAAGAATCCGAGGCGCCTGAGGACATACCCGACCACAATCGTCAGGAAAACCGGAAGCGTTGCGTTGATGCTGAAAAGAAAGGTGTCCATAGTATCCTTCTAACTGTTTAGTACTGGCTGATTGCGTCCCCGGAGTCGTCGGTCGTGTTCTCGATGGACTTGATAACCACATAGTACGTCTCTCCGTTATCGAGCGTCACGCTGCGGCGCTCCCCGACCTTATGACGGTACACGGCCTGCCCGAGCGGCGAATCGATGCTGATCAGCCCTTTTAATGGCTTTGCGCGGATTGTCGTCACGATCCGGATAGTCATATCCTTCTGGGTACGTTCATTGAAGAGCACGACCGTATTGTTCATGCCGACTTCGTCGTCGGCCGAGTCGCTTTCGATAATCTGCGCCGTTTTGACCATGTTCTCGAGGTACTTGATGCGGCTTTCGTTACTGTTCTTCTCACGCTTCGCCGCATAATACTCGAAATTCTCGCTGAGGTCTCCCTGCGCCCGGGCCTCTTTAACCGCCTGGATTGCCTCCACGCGTACGTTAAGCTTCCGGTACTCGATTTCCTGCTTGATTTTCTCGATGTCGCTCTCGGTCAGTTTATCGTACATGACGTCTCTCCAATTCTTTTAATCGTCTGCATATTATTATATATGATGTGAAAATCGGTTTCAATAGCGAATTCCTTTTGAAGCGTCCTCAGGCAATAAAAAAACCGCCGCGCACGGATGCCCCGCGGCGGCAGTTTTGCTGTTACATTTGCCGTAAGTACGACTGTTATTTTACTACAACGGAACCGAGAACGGTCTTGGCTTCTTCGCTGTCAAACTTGAAGCCGCAGGACGAAACGCGAACCGGCTTTCCGTTAACGGTTGCATAAAGTTCAAAACCGTATCCGCCGAAACCGTCGCTGTACTGGAATCCGGTCCATTCAATCGTGCCGTAAGTGCCGGATACGTCCTCCTGCTCGTTGGTGTACGTATTCTTATTATACTCGTATTTCTGCTGACTCAGATTCGCATCTTCCATCTTGAAGTCAAAATACTTGAAGGAAGACAGCTTTACGGAGCAGTAGCGGGTATCTTCTTCATCGAAGACATCGCCCTTTGTGAAAGTCCAGTCCGCAGGAACGCCGACCGTCAAGTCGCCCCATGTCTCGGTTGTGGCTATCGTAACCGAGGCCGGATCATCGGTCGGAGCCGGATCATCGGTAGGTGTCAGTTCTGCAGAATTCTCGCTCTTCGTCTTTTTCTTCTTACTGCTGCTGTCGTCATCATCGTCTCCGCAGGCAGTCAAGCACGCGCATACGCTCAGAACAAGTAACATAAGCATCAAAATCTTTTTCATCATTTGCCTCCTGAAAACGGCCGGCCGGGATGCTGCCGTCCGGCATTTTTTTACAACGTGAGGAATGATACCGCGGTTGAACGAAAAAGTCAAGTAACACTTGATTCTTTCAGCTGACCGCACCGTTCGCGCCATATGCGGAAGTATGCGCGGAAACTAAGAAACAGCAGGATATAGATGATAATCTCCGTTAACGGTTCCAGAAAAAGCATGAAAAATGTGTAGAGAAGGAGCAGCCAGGACTTGATGTCGCCAAGCGACAGTTTCATCTCGAATCCGCCGTATCCGAAGATCAGAAATCCGAGAAGCACGAGCCCTGTTGCCGCGCCGAGAAGAATGCACCACTTTGCGGTGCGCCTCCAATGCCTGCTGAGTTTCTCAAACTCCGAACAGACGCGGACCATGCCCGCCGCAATCAGAAACACAAATCCGAACTGCAGCAGCCGGTAACCCATCAGCCGGTCATTAAACGGATACGCTCGGTCCGGGGTCGCAAGAAGCACCGACGTTGCCGCGATGTCGACTGCCATCGCCGCGTAGAAATATACGGACGGCGTTTCGAGGCGGAATAACGCATACAGCACGAACACCGTAAGGATTCCCGCCATGATATAGAGCGCCGTTCCTTCAAAAAGACGAAGCGTTACCCGCTGTGCAATCATCGCGAGGAAAAGAACAAGAACCGGGATAAGCGGTTCCGGAAGCACCTTCCTGCATTCCTTCCACGGAATCCGTTTCGGGTTCTCTTCCTTCTCCGGGGCGGCAGTCATCTCATCCTCCGGCGTCTGCGCCGTCAGATCCGCACCGCACTGAATGCACCGTTTTAATGTGTCCAGATTGTTTGCCCCACACTGCTGACACTTCATGTCATCCCTCCGCCTATTCGCTTTCCTGATTGTATTCCGTAAGTTCACCCGTGACGTCCGTGCAGATTCCGACGAGCCGGTTTCCGCGCCATACGCCTTCAATGATGGCTTTTCCTTCTTCAGCCTTCTTCAGGCATTCCTGAAGTGCTTCCCGTTCCTTCTCTTCGCCTAAGGTCTCCCCGCAGCTTTCCTTCCACTCCGTCCAGAGCGGAAGCATCCTGTCGACTGCCTGCGGAAAATTCCGAACCGGAAGGTAATTATACAGCGGTTTCACGAATTTCGTGTCTTCCGGGTGTACATAGAAATCCGCGAATTTGCAGGGCCTTCTCGTGTTTTTAAACCCGAGCTTTTCGTGAAGCGAGATGGATTTCGTGTTGTTTCTGTCGACCGATGCAATCAGTGTTTCGGCCGCCTCATAACGAAGGAGCTCCTTCACCGCGCGCTGATACATCTTCGTTGCGATTCTTCTGCGGCGATAGGCCGGACGGACGTGTACGTCGGACGAGAACCACTGACGTACGTCTTTCGGGTCTCTGAGGACGCGGATATAGCCGACGGCCTTTCCGGCATCCCAGGCAATCACCTCGAACCATTTGACGGCATAATCATGCTCGTACCAGTCGCAGAATTCCACCTGCTGCATGGCGTCCTCTTTCGCGGGAATCCCCTTGACCTCGCAGAAGAATTCCGCGAGCGCCTCCCGCTTTGCTGCGGGCATATTTCTGTGCGAATCCGCTATTTCATAACGCATGTTTATACTCCTAATATGTCAGTTAATTCGCTTGTTTCGGAGATTACGTACGTCGCCGGGTGCGCCCCGTCGCGCGCGCCCTCCCGGTCAATCCACGCGGCCTTGATTCCCGCGTTGAACGCACCGGTCACGTCGGTTTCATAAATATCTCCGACAAATGTGATGTCTTCCCGTTTCTCTTCCGGATGCTCCGAAAGCGCCGTTGCAATCGCCTGCTCGAAGAAGCCCCGGTCCGGCTTGGTGCGGCCGTACTCGGCACTGGACCAGACCTTCGAAAAGAAGTGTCCGATTCCGAGCCGGTTCAGAATCGTCCAAAGGGCATCCGCGGTAAATCCGCTGTTTGAAAGCACATACATCGGGATTCCCTTTGCCTGAAGTTTTGAAAGCATCTCCGCAATACCCGGGGCGGGTTCCATGGCATTTGCCGTCATCAGAAGGTCTGCTTCCTCGTCTACGCTCATCGGAACGGTTTCGCCGCCGAAACGCTCCGCATAACGCGGAAGTTCCTCCTTTACGAACGGGAATTCAACGCCGCGGTGATGGCGGTCCATGAGTTCAACGAAGAGTTCCTCGCCGAGTTCCTTGATTTCCTCAAAGGTGCACCGGTCCTGATAGTATTTTTCCCAGAACACGCGGAGCGCGCGGTTGAAATCATGCGTTTTGCTTATGACAAGCGTTTCGAAATAGTCAAAAATAAGAATCATGCAGCCTTACCGTACTTTCTTGTACAGAAACAGAAGCAGGTCGTCATCGTTGACGCACGGCGCGTACGGCTCCAGGGGCTTTCCCTGATACCAGACGCCGCTGCCGTCCGGCTTATAACCGCGCTTCGCGTAGATGCGCTGCGCCTGTCCGTAGCCGGAATGCACACCGACGGCGAGGAACACGTGGTCCGAGAGTTTCGACGCTTCCCTCTCCGCCACGTCAAGAAGCTTGTTTCCGATGCCCTTGTTGTGTACGTGGAAGAACACACAGAGGTCGACAATCTCCGGCCATTCCTTTTCAACGAAGGGGCCTTCGGTCGGGCTCAGAACAAGCGTGCAGATACCCGCAATCTTGCCCTCGTACTCGGGGATGAACACGAGGCGCTCTCCGGCCTCCTGCTCCTTGAGATAATTCTCGTAGGTCTCGATCACCGGATGCCATTCGTAGGACATATAGGTGTCAAAAATCGCCTTCGCGTCCTCCGGCACCATGCTCCGGATTTTTACTGTTTCGTCTTCGTAGTAAACCTTCATACATTCCCTCCTCTTCCGCTTACAGCGGTTTCTTTATCATCTCACTGCCGCTCAAAGCGGTTTCTTTGTCAGATAAAGGATATAAGTATCCCAAAACTCAACTTTGTTTCCGTTCTCCGCCACCGTCTTCCTTAACATCTCAAAGAACTTTGTCCGGGCAGGCTCCGGAATCGCCAGATGGTCACTGTGCGTGCCGCAGTATGAAACATACTCATCCGCGTTGAACAAGCGTTTCCCATGGAATTCGCGTCGCTCAAAATCCACATAGCCGTAATCCGTCGCATGACGGTAATCGAACGGCTCCTTCATGTCCTTATAGGCCTTCTCGGGCTTAAAATGCTCGTCATAAACCTTCTGGATTTTGTTATACAGATCCTCGTTCGGAGACTTGTAATCCCCACTCGTGAGCATCATCGCGAGCGTCCCGCCGGGCTTTAACAAAGAAAGCGTCTTCGGGAAAGCAACCCGCTCCGGAATCCACTGGATCGTTGCCGCGGAATAGATCATGTCGAACTTCTGCTCCCCGAAGTCATGCGTGATAAAATCATCGTTCACGATATGGAAATTCGGGTAGGAGTCAAAATGCTCCTTCATCTTCGCATAGAAGTTTTCACCGAGTTCAATCGCGTGGTAATCGCAGCCGGTCTTAAGAATCGGCTCCGTCGCCTGCCCCGTCCCGGGACCGAGCTCGAGGACCGTCTTATCGGGATTGATTCCCGCATACGCGATCAGGTCCGCAAACAGCTCCGCGCTGTAGCGCGGACGGAATTTGTCGAACTGCTCCGGTATCGTGTCAAAAATCTTACGGTATTCCATCACATTTGCCCCCGTTCGTATTTCATCACCGTCTTCTCCTTTGTTCTACAGCTCAAACCGGTACACCTTCACCTGACGCTTGCCCTCCGCGAACATCTCGTTGTCCTCGGGGATATCAACGGTCTCAAGATACGTTCCGCCGGCCAGCTCGCAGGTGCGCGCAGACGCGTCATTGGTCGGAACGCAGGTGATAATCACATAGCCGAGATTGTGCTTACGCGCCTGATTAAAGAGCAGCCCGCATGCCTTCGCCGCATAGTGATGTCCGCGGTACGGCTCGTAAATTTCGTAGCCAATGTTTCCGCCGACATAAAGCTTATCATTATGACCGATCCGAAGGTCACAGATTCCGATTTTCGTTCCGTCCAAAAGACAGATATCAAAATAGTACGCCGGTACCCACTGTTTCTCCGGCTTTGCCTCGCCGAGGCGGGTGAGTTTCAGGAGTATCTCGTCCGACTTAAGGTCGCTCACATCGAGAAATGCGGACTCCGCCGGAAGCTCCCGGACGATATCGCGGTACATTCCGAAACGAACACCTACGGAGTACACGAACTCCCCGCTTTCCATCAGTTTCAGGATGTCTTCCTCCGTTGCCCAGCGCGCCTCGGTAGTCTCTCCGGGCTGCGGCACATAATCCTTGATGTCCATGTCCCTTCGAAGCAGATACAGGTCGTCGAAATAGTTCTTATGCTGATATGTCGCGAAGTATGTGAGCTCGTGCGCCTTGCAAACAATGCCGGCCTCTTCCCCGATCTCCCGGACAGCCGACTGCAGCGTCGTCTCGCCGGCAAGCGTTCCGCCGCCCACGAACTCCCACTGGTTACCGGCCTTCTTGTTCGGGTGGCGCTTCTGAATCAGAAACTCGCCCTTCGAGTTCCGAACCCAAACCTCAACGCACACATAGTATTCGCCCTCGCCAAATGCCTCACCGCGCACATGGGTGCGCCCGAGGGGCTTTCTTTCGCTGTCAAACAAGTCCCATAATTCCATCGTTTTGCCCTCACATTTTCCGTTTCTTACCGGTGGATATACAGCCGCGTCATCTCCGGCTCATCGTCGCCCTGCGCCATGCAGTAGAACTCCCAGCCGTACCGCTCGTAAAAGCCGGTGTGGTCCGTCACAAGATACACCGGTGAAATGCCATGCGCACGAAGGTCCTCGACAGCGAAATTAAGCAGCCTGCCCGCGATTCCGCGGCCGCGATACGCCTCCTCCGTGTACACCGCGCACATGTTGGGTGCCAGGTCCTTGCGGTCATGGAAGTCGTTCTCGATTACGCCGAGTCCGCCGACGATTGTGTCGCCGTCCAGACACATGTACCAGCCGTATTCGGTCTCGCCGCTTAAATATGTGTCCATGCACTCGAGGTACGCCTCCTTGGGCACGCCCCATTTTTTGTGAAACCACTGCGCCGCAGCGTCCTTGCGCTCCGGAATCTCCCGGAGCGACTTATATTGTAATTCGTTCATTCTGTAATTCTCCTCAGTTATCTGACACAGTTTCATCTTTTACTTAAGCAACGCCGTCCAGTTTTCACCATCCACAACATATTGAAACTCCGTAAGTTCCGGATCATAGAATACCTTAAGAAGCTCTGTCAAGTCATCGACTGCCGGGATATTCGCAAGCTCAGCCCGGTCGATCCATGTCATCTCGCCTTCCTCGGACGAAACGATCTCGCCCGTGAACTGCGTCGCTTCGAACAGCAATACGATGTAACGGCCGCCTTCAATCGGAAACTGCTTGATCCCGACCATCTTCGGCTTCTCAATCGTAAGTCCCGTCTCCTCCTTCATCTCGCGGACAACCGCGTCGACGAAGGATTCGCCCGACTCCACATGTCCTCCCGGCAAAGTATACCCCTGCCAGTCCTTCTTCACGCGGTTTTGTAGCAGCACGCGGTCGCCGTCCTTAATCAGGCAAAGTACCGCAAGTTCCACTCGTTCCGTTCTGTCCATTTCCCGCTCCTTTTCCACATTTTCTCTTATGATTAGCTTTCGAGGATTGCTTTCACCGCGCCCTTATCCAGTTCGGAAAATGCCACGACTTCCTTCGGCGGAACGCTGTGCTCGTTGATGATCTTCTCCATCCACAGAAGGTTATACCACCGGCCGAATTTGCTGCCGCAGCCGTGGTATCGCGCGACCGTCTTGTAGCCGATTGCCTCATGAAAATGCTCGCTGTTTCTGGTCAGATACGGGTCATTCTCGTCCATCGGGTCCGCAGCGCCGGCGTAGAGATTGGTGATATTCTGCAGCTTCAATATTGCCTCGAGCTTTTCGTATAAAAGCCTTCCGATTCCCTTGCGGTGATAAGTCTCATCGATATAAATCGATGTGCCCGCTGCCCAGCCGTAAGCTGCTCTCTGCGCAAATCTTGACGCGTAGATATATCCGGCAATTCTGCCATCCTCCTCCGCCACCAGGTACGGATAATTCACAAGCGTACTTCTCACGCGTTCCGTAAACTCCGCGAGCGACGGAACCTCATACTCGTACGAAACCGCTGTATTCTTTACATAGTACGCGTAAATCTCAAGGAGCCTGGCTGCATCCTCTTCCTTCGCGACGCGAATTGTGATCATGGTTTTCTGTTCTCCTTACTTTAGTGCCATCACATAGACCCGGCAAGGGTTTGCTTCGAAGCAGTCCGGCAGCGCTTCTAAAATCATGCGTGTGATGCGCCTCTTCCTTCCGGCGTCCGTAACTTCTCTTATGTCCATAGTTTTCCCCGGTTTTTCAATCAAACGGTTTCGTCAGGATAACTCCAGAATCCGCCCTTATGGAAATTCTCGTTCCCAAGCGGTTTCGCGGTCAGTTTGAAAATCACGCAGCCGTCGGGGCAGACGACCGTCTTGGTGTATTTGCCGTCTCCGCCCAGGTTCTCCAGATCGCCGCCGCTTCTCACGGCTTCCATCAACGGATACAGCATCATCATGGTCTTGGAACAGATTCCGAAGCCATCTTTATTGACGGGACAACCATAGGTACAGGTATATGTGTCGCCGATTTCCTCACCGTTGCGGCAGTAATGCTCCGTGTGATTCCCATGCAAAAAGCCGGTCACCTCCACGGTAAATTCGTACTCTTCATCGTACCATTTCTTCATTTTTTCATTTATCCTTTTGCGTTATTAAATATCTCGCCGGCGATTTTTTCCATCGCTTTGCTTGCAGCAACCGTGGCGTTGTTGTACATCAATGTGACGCAGATTTCATTTTTCAAAGAAAATCTCCAGTTTGTCAGAAATCCCTCGTTCCATCCGCAGTGGCCGACGATATCATTCCCGAACTGTTGTATGCACAACCCGTAGGAATTCATAACCGGAGTCATCATGCGCCGCGCGGTCTTCTTTTTGAGGAAGCCGCCCCTGCGATAGCTCCTCGACAGGGCAACCCCGACCTTCACAAGCTCTGTCGGCGTGGTCCAAAGACCCGCCGCTGCGTGCTCCGGATAATAGTGATAGCCATGTTCCGGATCTTCCTTTATGCCGAGCCTTCCGCCGAATGCGGCTCCTGCAGCCAACTCTTCATCGAGCGGCTGGAAGAAGCCGGTGCGCTTGAGACCGAGCGGTTCCGCGACCTCCTTTTGAAACGCTTCGCGCAGGCTGGTTCCCGTAATGCGGATAAATGCAAGCTCCGCAAGCGTGATGCCGCCGCCGGAATAGATGTACTGCCTTCCGTATGGTTTGATTCTGCGAAGCTTCGGCGTATTGCCTCTGCCGCTCAGCACGTCCTCAAGGGAAAGTGCTTCGTGTTTTGCGGGGTAGCCCGGGAAGCCGTGGACGTTATAGCCCGCCGTGTGCGAAAGCAGCGCTTCGAACGTGACCGGGCCCTTCTTGACAAATTCCGGAATGACGCCCGAGATATCCGTGTCAAGGTTAATCCTGCCCTTGTCCGCGTATCGAAGAAGCGTCAGGGCAAACATCGGCTTTGATACAGAGCCCGCCTGGAACAGCATATCCGGGTTCACCGGGAGATTCTCGCCGTATCTTCCGCTGCCGGAGTAGTATTGCAGGATATCGCCGTCGCTGTCGTTGACCGCGACGCTCACGCCGTAGCCTTTCTTTCCCCTGATGTGCATGGGTTCGTCCACGTTGACCCCGAAAAGGTCCCGAATCAGTTTGCGCGGTCCTTTCAGCATCCGCATCAGCACAAGCTCACCCTCGTTGATTATGCCGGTTTCGCGGAAACCGAACTTGTGATATAAGTGTAATCCAAGCTCGTTCTCCGGCTCGGTGGAAAGGTAAATCATGTCCGCACCATGCTCTGTAAAATACTTCAGAATCTCCTTGAGTGCGGCCTTACCATAGCCCTTCCCCTGCTCGTTTTTGTCAATCATGAAGCGCCAAAGCCAATACCTGTCATCCGGGGCTTCTTTCTCCGGAGTGAAGGCGAACATACAAAAGCCGACGAGTCTATCGTCCGCATAGATTGCAAACGGACGCGCCAGGCCCGGCTGCCCGGCATTTGCCTCGGCCGCCTGCCGTAACGAAACATTGTTGGGTGCGACAAAATGCTGATCCTCACGCACGGAAAGCGCAAGCACCGCTTCGCGATTACTGTCATTGACCGGTTCCAGTTTTATCTTCATAAGTTTACTTCTTTCCGTACTTTCTCTGCAATTTCTTCGACATCGTCTGCGTGTTCTTCTTCGGCTTCTCCACATGCGCCGCGCGCTTTTCACTGAGGAAGATAAAATAGTCCTCCGCCTCGAACACTTTCACGCCGCCGAACACCGTCTTCAGCCTGTTTTTGTACCAATCGAGCCGCTTGGTCACCATGACCATCCGCCCGCCGACCGCAAGCTTACGGAAGCCGTCCTCAATGAACTCCTTCGCCACGGAAAAGTCCGTGTGGTAGGGCGGGTTTGAATAGATCAACGTGAAATCACGGTCTTCAATGCTCTTCAGACCGTCGCTTTGAAGTACTCTGACGCCTTCGATCCCATTTTTCGAAAGATTATCCGACGAGAGCGCAACTGCGTCCTCAAGGATATCGCACATCACGACGCGTTCGCCGCCCAGCTGTTTCGCCGCGTAGATCCCGACCACGCCGTACCCGCACCCGAGGTCGAGCACTTTGTCGCCCTCGCGGACCGGAACGGTCTCAAGCATCAGCCGCGTGCCGCGGTCCACACCCTTCGGCGAAAAATAATACTCCCCGGTCTCGCAGACGATCTCGGTTCCGTTAATTTCTTCCCTCACGATCATGGTTCCTGCCTTCTCATTCTAAAACATTTTCGCGAAACCTGCCATTGCTTCCTGCCACTTGGCAAGCCACCAAAGCTGCCCGTCGATAAAGCCTTCGTTGATGCAGTCAATCCCGTAGAGTTCAACAATCGTGGCCTGCAGCTGATAATGCCGGATTGCCACCCAGTACGGAAAAGAATTGATTTCTTCACGGCTTAACACGTGATGCTTTTCGTATCCCGCAAGAAACTTCCGGTATACTTCTTTGGTAATCCCGACATCTTCCGGCTTCAGGTTGAAATAGTCTGTCATGTCGCACATGACCATCACATCGAACATATATGGTGCACGGCAGATTGTATCAAAATCCACAAGATAAATCTTCCCCTCCGCATTCTGCAGCAGGTTCCCTCTGTGCAGGTCGCCGTGGCAAATGCCACACGGAAGGTCCATAACCTGCTCCCACAGGCGTTCCCCGAGTTCCTCATACTCGGCAACGCGCGGATAATTCTTCTTCCGGAGGCACTCCGGATATCGGTCGATGAAGAACTCTTTACCCTTCGATACTTGCTCCCCCGGATACTTCTCCATCAACTGATGAAACCTTCCGACCAGCTCTCCGACTTCGGACGCGCATTGTTCCAGTTCCGGCTCATTACCGTCGATGAATTCCATCAACGTGATAAGCTTATTCTCTCCGTCAAAGTCCGTTTCAACAATCGCGTCTCCGGCCTTGGTCAATATTGTTTTAGGAACCGGGAAGCCGTTCTCTTCCAGGTACCTCATAATGGAAACCGACTGCCTTGCGGTATCCGAGAACGCCGAACCGATCACCTTGAGCAGGTACTTCGTCTCGCCGCCAGCAAGATAGGTATGGCTGCCGCCTTCCCGTAAGAATTCCAAAGAAGCGTTCTCGATTCCATAATTCTCTACCAATATCTTTTGAAGGATTCCTTCGTTCATAAACCACTAACCCCGTCCCCTAGAGTCCCCTGCCATGTTACTCCACCCCCAACATTTTAAGCAAGCGGATAAAAGTATCCTGTCCGTCACGACAGGTGTCCAGCAGCCAGCCCTTCTCGTATTTCCATTCGGCCAGCCCCCTGTAATAGTAATTCTTCTTGGAATCCTCGATAAGAAAAGGAATCACGTTGTGCCGCAAGCACTCTTTCAAAGCCAAAAGACGTCCGACCCTGCCGTTTCCGTCCTGAAAAGGATGAATGTACTCAAACTCAGCATGGAGTTCTACGATATCTTCAAGCGTCACATCGTCCTTCGCATTATACCTCTGAAGCAGTTCTTTCATATGCTCATGTACTTCCGATGGTTTCGACGTTTCCCTGCCTCCGACCGTGTTGGCGCGCTTCTTATAATCCCCGACCGCAAACCAGGGAAGCGAAGCGTCCTTTGTATCATGCTTTAGAATATAATGCAAATGCCTGATGATTTCTTCTGTCAGTTCATCCTCTGCAATATCAATCACATAATCGATTGCACGAAAATGATGGACCGTTTCCAGCACATCATCGACCGGAATACCGTCCTCCGCGTCAAGAGTATTCGTTTCGAAAATCAGCCTTGTCTGGTGTTCGGAAAGCTTGCTTCCCTCGATATGATTGGAATTATATGTCATTCTGACCTGCAATTCATGATACAAACCGCCGGAAAGTTTTATCTCTTTCTCGTCCCGAAGCACCTGAAGTACCTTGTTGTCGGAGACCTCTCTCATGAGATCTTCCGGTTTAGTGCCCAACCAGTCGGCAATCTTTTGCATGCTTCGGTTGGATAATCTTTCGCCTTTTCCAATCTTCGCGACGGTGCGTGTCGACAGTCCTAACCGCGCAGAGAGTTCCGTCTTTCCGATGCCTTTATCCTTAAGCGCCTTCTCGAGGCCTTCATAAGAAATCATGAATCCACCTCCCAATATCTTTACTTATTTTATCATGTTCCGCATAAAAAGTAAAGATTATCGAGTTGTTTCGGCGGAAAATGTAAAGTTTTTCGTTTTCATTTTCCGAATCACTCCCAGTCAGTTCCGCCCGCATCGTGTCTTCTCGAGTATCGCGAGACCCTCCTCGATGTCGTTCCCGAGAACCTCCTGAATCTTTTCAAAATCATGCTCTTTGTGGAGTCTGTCCATCGTCTTCAAAAGTTCCGCTTTTCCGTACTTACGAATGAACAAAGACATTGCCTTGATGGCATTTATATCATCGTATTCGTAGAAGCCTTTCCGGCAGCTCACAAGTGCGTCGCACTCGTAG
>CAMZEW010000012.1:0-25753 GCA_947305875.1 uncultured Lachnoclostridium sp. | reverse complement strand
CGTATTCACCATTACCGGTCGTGGTACGGTTGCTACCGGCCGTGTAGAGCGTGGTTGCCTGCACCTCAATGAGGAAGTTGAAATCGTTGGTATCAAGGAAGAGACCAAGAAGACCGTTGTTACCGGTATCGAGATGTTCCGTAAGCTCCTTGATGAGGCTCAGGCAGGTGATAACATCGGTGCTCTGCTTCGTGGTATTCAGAGAACTGAGATCGAGCGTGGTCAGGTTCTTGCTAAGCCCGGCAGTGTAAAGTGCCACAAGAAGTTCACCGCTCAGGTTTACGTTCTTACCAAGGATGAAGGTGGTCGTCATACTCCTTTCTTCAACAACTATCGTCCTCAGTTCTATTTCCGTACTACGGACGTTACCGGTGTTTGCGAACTCCCGGCTGGTACCGAGATGTGCATGCCCGGTGATAACGTTGAGATGACCATCGAGCTCATTCACCCGATTGCTATGGAGCAGGGTCTTACCTTCGCTATTCGTGAAGGTGGCCGTACCGTAGGTTCCGGTCGTGTAGCTACGATTATTGAGTAATCTTAATTAATCTCAAAGTATTATTGATTTCAGATAGGGCTCTTCGAACCGGAAGAGCCCTATTTTAATCTGTTTATCTTTTATCTTGTGCTGTTGTTCGTTTCTTTTATTCAGTTTGTATTCTAACAGCATATCCCACATACTGAATTACAGACATAATGTACCGGTTGTTGCCTTATTGCCTTGCAGGAAAGCATGAAAGCAACCGGAGAAGGAAGAGTTAGGAGTTTGCGTTGCCTTTTTCTCTGCAGTGAGGAGGGAAAAGCAACCTGAGAAGGAGGAGTTGGACGATTAGGTTGCCTTTTGACTCGCCATGAGAAGAGAAAAGCAACCTGGGAAGGAAGAAAAAGAGATATAAGTTGCTTTTTGCCCTGACACCAGGCGGAAAAAGCAACCGAAGAAGGAGAGTGTTGGAAAAAAGGTTGCCTACAGAAAAAAAGAGGAGGTAGAAATATGGAGAAGGCAATCAAAAAAGAACTTCAAGAGCTCGAAAGAATCAAAAAGAGAATCGGAGAGGGAAATTCTCCATCTGATTCAAGCCTCGTATGCAGGAAAATCAGGGGCCGCTATCGGTACTGCATCGACCGGCAATACGTCAGCCTGAAAAAAGACGCCGGTCTTGTAAGAGAACTTGCGCTTTCGGAATACCGAAAAGAGCTGGAGCCTGTTCTTGAGGCTGAGATATCACATTTGCGGGGATTGCTGGGGGTAATCGGGCAGCTTAGTGAAGTGTATTACCGGTTGCATGAGGGAAAGCGAGCGCTGATTGAACCCGACGTTTTGCCGATTCAGGAGAGAATAAGGCGGTTTCTTAACGAAGAATATGCGGGGCTCCCATTTGATGAAGATGACAGAACGGCATTCTTTACCAATCGCGGTGAGCGCGTCCGGTCAAAATCGGAGAAAATCATCGCGGACGAGTTCAACAGGCTGGGCATACCGTATCGGTACGAAAAGCCTTTGAAACTGTTCGTTGACGGGAAAATGAGAGAGTTCTATCCGGATTTCACGGCGATGAATATCACGACCGGAGAACTGAAATATGTGGAGCATCTGGGCATGATGGACAACCCGGCTTATTTCAAAAACCTGCTCAGCAAACTGGATGTATATGAAAAGAATAATCTGCTGATCGGTCGGGATGTGCTGTTGCTTCATGAAAGTTCTTATCGACCGTTGAACACAAGAGTTATTGCAGATTATGTAAATGAATTTCTGATGTAACCGGAGTCCGTCTGTAAGGCGGAAAAGGAATAGATAAATTTCCGCTTGACAAATGAAATTAAATTGTGTACAATCTAATTGTAAACAAGATAAGTGACTCATTTGAATAGAGAGGACAACAATATGAACGTATATGATTTTACGATTAAGACAAGAAAAGGCGAAGACGTTTCGCTTTCGGACTACAAGGGAAAGGTTCTTCTGATTGTCAACACCGCAACGGCCTGCGGGTTCACGCCGCAGTACCAGGAGCTGCAGAGCATTTACGAAGAGTTTAAGGACAGAGGGCTGGAGATTCTTGATTTTCCGTGCAACCAGTTCGGCGAGCAGGCGAAGGGAACCGACGAAGAGATTCACACGTTCTGCACCGGCCGGTTCGGCATCAAGTTCCCGCAGTTCGCAAAGATTGACGTAAACGGGGAAAATGCAATCCCGCTCTATAAGTGGCTCACCGAGAGCACAAAGTTCGAGGGCTTTAACGGTCCCGCCAAGCTTGTTCTCGGACCGATTGCGAAGAAGATGGACAGCGACTACAAGAACAACGGAAAGATCAAGTGGAATTTCACGAAGTTCGCAATCGACCGTGAGGGCAGCATTGCGGCACGCTTCGAGCCGACGGCAGCCATGAAGGATGTGCGGAGCAAGCTTGAGGAACTGCTCGGCTGAGTTCGCAGGCAGAGCACAGAAAGCCGGAAGAAAAAGCCGGAAAGACGAAAGCCTGAAAGAAGAAAACGGAAAGACGAAACCCAGGAGGCTGACATGGCCGGAACGAAGAGAAACACGAAATCTGACGGAGCAGAACGGCGGTATGACTGCATTAAGCTTGAAAAACAGCTGTGTTTCCCGCTGTATGTATGCTCCAAAGAGATTGTAAGGCGCTATAAGCCGTTTTTGGATGAAATGGGGATAACTTATACCCAGTACATCACAATGATGGTTCTGTGGGAACGTGAGAGCGTCAATGTGAGCCGGCTGGGCGAGTGCCTGTACCTTGATTCCGGAACGCTCACGCCGGTTCTTAAAACGCTCGAGTCGAAAGGTCTGGTCGTCAGAAAACGGAGCGAAGAAGACGAGAGGTCGGTTATCGTCGAGGTGACCGAAGCAGGCATGGCACTCCGCGAGCAGGCGGTCACCGTTCCACCCCGCATGGGAGCATGCGTCAATCTTTCACAGCAGGATGCCGCGGAACTTTATCGGATTCTTCATTTATTGATTGATAATATCGGCAAATGACACCGCTGTCCTCTGAGAAGGACAGCCGGACGAAAAGGACAGGCGGAAGCCTGAATCACACAGGGCGCAGCCCGGAAAGGACAAAACTATGGCAGTTATCCATGTAAATGAATCGAATTATCAGGAAATCGCAGAAAGCGGAAAGACCGTATTGCTTGATTTCTTCGCAGAATGGTGCGGACCGTGCAGAATGGTGTCTCCGCTTGTGGAGCGTCTTTCTGACGAGCATCCCGAGATTGTCGTTGCGAAGGTGAATGTGGACGACGAACAGGATCTGGCCGCACAGTACGGCGTCATGAGCATTCCGACGCTCGTTGTATTAAAGGACGGAAAAGTCGCAAAGAGGAACGTCGGCGCAATTCCGTATGATGCCATTGTCAAACTGGTAACGGAAGCATAGCAAATCCGCTGCAAACACAACAACAGCCGCGTCATGAAAGCCCGGGGAACCGGGTACGGACGCGGCTGTATTACATTTCGCTTAAGAAAAGCAGGCGCATTTCTGTACGCAATAGTCGGTCAATTACGATGATATATTCCATTGACCGTGCTGTCCCACGAAGGCTATACTTTTCTCAAATCCCGCACGCGGAATGCGTTCGGCAAATGCCACAAGGACAGCGGGTACGCGAAGGAGGAAGGTAACATGAATGAAACTTTGAGGGTATTGGAAACGAGAAGAAGCTGCCGGAGCTTTAAGCCGGATATGATTAAAGAGGAGGAGCTTAAGGCAATCCTCCGCGCGGGAACCTACGCGGCTACCGGAATGGGGCGGCAGAGCCCGATTATCATTGCCGTGACGGACAAGGAAACGCGTGACGCAATTTCGGATGCGAACCGGAAGGTCGCCGGAATGCCCGAAGGAACGGATCCGTTCTACGGGGCACCGGTTATTTTGATTGTCCTTGCGAACAAAGCGGTTGTGACGCATGTTTATGACGGCTCGCTTGTGATGGGCAACCTGATGAACGCCGCGGAGAGCCTCGGCGTTGCGAGCATTTGGATTCACCGCGCCAAAGAAGAATTCGAGTCCGATTTCGGTAAGGAAATCCTTAAGAAACTCGGTATCGAAGGCGAGTACGAAGGCATCGGCCACTGTGCGCTCGGTTATGCTGCAGCACCGCCGAGAGAGGCCGCACCGCGCAAGGAAGGCTATGTCTATTATATCTGACGGAGGGGCATATGGAAAAGAAACTGAAAGTGCTGCTTTTAAACGGCAGCCCGCGGAAGGACGGCAACATCGCCGTGGCGCTCGGCGAGATGGAGAAGGTGTTTGCGGAGCTCGGCGTGGAGTATGAGACGATTCAGCTGGGGCGCGAGGACATCCGCGGATGCATCGCCTGCGAGAGCTGCCGGCGCACGCACAAGTGCGTGTTCAACGATATCGTCAACGACCTCGCGGTCAAATTTGAAGCCGCTGACGGCCTCGTGGTCGGCTCGCCCGTCTATTACGGTTCGGCAAATGGCACGCTTATGTCCGCACTTCAGCGTCTGTTCTACAGCACCTCGTTCGACAAGAGCTTAAAGGTCGGCGCAAGTGTGGTCAGCGCGAGAAGGTCGGGCTGTACCGCCACATTTGACGAATTGAACAAATTCTTTACGCTTTGCAACATGCCGGTCGCGACCAGCCAGTACTGGAACAACATCTACGGCTGGGAACCGGGCGAGGGACGTGTCGACGCGGAAGGCATGCAGGTTATGCGCGTGCTCGCGCGCAACATGGTTTTCCTTATGCAGAGCATCCGGCTCGGCAGGGAGCAGATCGGGCTTCCGAAGGAAGAAAACCGCGTCTGGACGAATTTTACGAGATAATATAGGAGAAGGACATGGGAGAGTATATGAAAAGGGTGGATTCCCCGCAGGACCTTAAGCGCCTGTCGCGGGAAGAACTGAAAAGTCTTGCGGCGGAAATCCGCGAAGCGATTATCGAAAGAGTGGACGCAATCGGCGGCCATCTCGGCTCAAACCTCGGCGCCGTCGAGGCGGAGATTGCGCTTCATTACGTGTTCGATTCGCCGAACGACAAGATTGTTTTCGACGTTTCGCACTCAATGAAAACCCGGCTGTGATTCTCGTGTCGGGCGCCGGAATCGGAACCGGGGACGCCACGCACAACGGCACGCAGATCGGGTCGCTGCTTGCGAATATCCCGAATGTCATGGCATTTGCCCCGAGTAATATCGACGACTATCTGGCGCTTCTTGACTGGGCCATCGAGCAGACCGAAGCACCGGTAATACTGAATATTCCGGCGGCTGTGCCGAAGGGAAGTCCGGCAATCCATCCGGCCGATGCGGTGCGTTATCAGGTAAAGACGCGCGGAAGCCGCGTGGCATTTGTCGGCTTCGGAAACGCACTGCGGCTTGCCGAGGCGGCAGCGGAGATGCTCAGGGCGGACGGTATCACGGCAACCGTAATCGACCCGGTGATTTATTCGGCAGTCGATACCGCGACGCTTGACGGATTGCTTTCTGACCACAATGTGATTGTAACCGTTGAGGATAACCAGAAGGACGGCGGATACGGCGAGAAGATTGCCGCGTATCTCGGCCCGAAGGACGTGCGCGTGCTGACTTACGGCGCAACGAAGGAATTCGTCTCCAATGAGCCCAGAGAGCTCGTTATGAGGCGTTACCGCATGACGGCGGAGCAGATTGCGGAGGATGTGCGGAAAGTGCTGTAAAGCGGGGCTTGAACGGATGGAAGAGTTTAGATACGGTCTTCTTTCAGAATGCGAATCCGGTTGCGTTTTCCATAGAGGAAGCGGATAACATGAACCAAGCGGGATTGTTCGTCGATGACGAAAAATGCGATGTAGTTCCTGATTAAAACGAAACGAATCCCCGGTCATTGCGGTGACCGGGGATTTCCGTACATAGATCTATTATTTCTTCGCGAACTTCGCTGCATGCTTCTTGATTGCGGCGAAGGTCTTCTCACTGATGACGTGTTCAATCTTGCAGGCGTCGGCGGAAGCGGTCTGCTCGTCCACGCCGATGTTCACGAAATACTGCGTCAGCAGCGTGTGGCGCTCGTAGATGCTCTCGGCAATCGCGCGCCCTTTCTCGGTAAATGCGATGTATCCGTCTTTATCAACCAGAATGAACTTCCCGTCCTTAAGTTTCCCGAGGGCACGGCTCACGGATGCTTTGGAAAAGTTCATGAAGTCCGCAATGTCAATCGCGCGGACGGTGTTCTTCTGCCTGGAAAGAATCAAAAGACTCTCGAGATACATCTCACCGGATTCCTGAATGTCCATGGTTGTTCCCTCCTAATTGAATAAATCAATCGAATAAAAATTCGTTTTCGTTTATTCTATACCATCGCACGCGGTTTAGCAAGTGAAACTGCGAAAAATGTCAAAGAATATTTTGCATTTTCCGTAAAAAAGTACTTGACAAGTTAGCATAGAGTAACTACAATGGTGCCGAAGGTTAGCAATGGGTAACCGAAGGACCGGAAGGAACCGGAGGAAGACCGATAAGCAACCGAAGGAGGTGCAGTATGATGCCGATAGCACTTGCGAGTGTCGGAGAGCCGCTTACCGTGAAACGGATCGGCGGGAGTCCCGAAGTAAAGAAGCATCTGGAAAACCTCGGCTTCACGGTCGGCGGAAACGTTACGGTGATTACGTCCCTTGCGGGCAATGTCATCGTGAACGTCAAGGAAGCCCGGGTAGCCATCAGCGAAGAGATGGCAAGGAAAATCATGGTGTAACAAAGAAGGAAGGAGAACCGAAGAATGAGAACACTGAAAGAGGCGAAGATCGGCGATGTTGTTAAGGTCGTCAAGCTTCACGGCGAGGGTGCGGTGAAACGCCGCATTATGGACATGGGAATTACCCGGGGAATCCAGGTGTATATCCGCAAGGTTGCGCCGCTCGGCGATCCGGTTGAGGTAACCGTACGCGGGTACGAGCTGTCCATCCGGAAGGCGGATGCGGAAATGATTGAGATTGAGTGATTTTTTAGGAAAATGAGTTGTCCTCGGCTAACCGAGAACGCGTGTGACTGTAAGAAGAAAGGAAAAGAAACCATGGAACTGCGAATCGCCCTTGCGGGCAACCCGAACAGCGGCAAAACAACCCTGTTCAACGCACTCACGGGATCCAATCAGTTCGTCGGAAACTGGCCCGGAGTTACGGTAGAGAAGAAAGAAGGAAAACTGAAGAAACGGAAGGACGTCACGATTACAGACCTTCCGGGCATCTATTCCCTGTCGCCATACACCCTTGAGGAAGTAGTGGCCAGAAACTATCTGATCGGCGAGCGTCCGGACGCGATTCTGAATATCGTCGACGGAACGAACCTCGAGCGTAACCTTTATCTGACGACACAGCTTACCGAACTCGGCATTCCGGTCGTCATTGCCATCAACATGATGGACCTCGTAAGAAAGAACGGCGATAAGATTGACACGAAGGAGCTGTCACGGCAGCTCGGCTGTAAGATTGTGGAAATCTCCGCGCTTAAAGAAACCGGCATCATGGAAGCCGCCGAGGCTGCCATCGAAGCGGCGGGCGGGGAGAAGACCGTGCCGATGCACACATTTTCCGGAACAGTCGAGCATGCGCTTGCACATATTGAAGAGGCGGTCGTTCATGACCTGCCCGACGAGCAGCAGCGCTGGTACGCCATTAAGATTTTCGAGCGCGACGAGAAGGTGATCGAGCAGCTTAAGATCGAGCCTTCGGTGCTTGAGCATATTGAAAAGGACATCAAAGCGGCCGAGAAGGAACTCGACGACGACGCGGAGTCCATCATTACAAACGAACGCTATCTTTACATTTCCTCTATATTGCAGGCAAGCTACAAAAAGAAAAGCGTCGGGGCACTGACCCGTTCGGACAAAATCGACAAGGTAGTGACAAACCGCTGGCTCGGGCTTCCGATCTTCGCGGTAATTATGTTCCTTGTCTATTGGATCGCGATGGTCGGTGTCGGCGCGCCTGCGACCGACTGGGCGAACGACGGTCTGTTCGGTGACGGCTGGCATCTTCTCGGAATCGGTTCCGGCGACACAGCGGATGCGGAAGACGAGTACGGCGACACGGACGCCATCCTCGAAGGCCTTCTTTCGAAGGCGACGGACGACGGTTACGACAACGAAGCTATCGAAGCGGCAATGGATTCCGAAGCGGATGATTTCGACGCGGCTTCGGCTGCGGCATTGCTTCGTACGGCAGCAGGCCGATACGACGCTGCGGCGGAGTTTTCCTACACGCTTGTTGATGAAGAAACGCTCGTGGAGAGTGAAGAGACCGCTTCCCTTGACGATGTAAACAAAGCTATCGCCATGTACGAGAAATACGAAGGCGGCGTGGACCCCGCGAACTACGGCGTATGGGTTCCCGGCATTCCCGGACTTGTCGAGTCGCTTCTTGACAAAATTAACTGCGCGGACTGGCTGAAGGGACTGATTCTTGACGGCATCATCGCCGGCGTCGGCGCGGTGCTCGGATTCGTTCCGCAGATGCTTGTACTGTTCCTGCTTCTTGCGATTCTCGAGGCGTGCGGATATATGGCGCGTATCGCATTTGTCCTTGACCGTATATTCCGTAAGTTCGGACTCTCCGGCAAATCCTTCATTCCGATGCTAATCGGCGTCGGCTGCGGCGTGCCCGGTATTATGGCAAGCCGTACCATTGAAAACGAACGCGACCGCCGCATGACAATCATGACGACGACCTTTATCCCGTGCAGCGCGAAGATTCCGTTCATCGGCATGATTGCCGGCGCAATCTTCGGCGGCAGCGCCTGGGTTTCCACCTCGGCGTACTTCATCGGCATGGCGTCGATTATTGTATCCGGTATCATCTTAAAGAAGACGAAGATGTTCGCGGGCGACCCGGCTCCGTTCGTTATGGAGCTTCCCGCTTACCACCTGCCGACCGTTGGCAACGTGCTCCGTTCCATGTGGGAGCGCGGCTGGTCCTTTATCAAGAAGGCCGGAGCAATCATCCTTCTTTCTACAATAGTAGTATGGTTTACTTCAAGGTTTGGCTGGATTGACGGAAAGTTCGGAATGCTCGAAGAGGAGGAGATTGATTCTTCGATTCTTGCGGCTATCGGAAGCGGCATTGCCTGGATTTTCAAGCCGCTCGGTTTCGGCACCTGGCAGGCTGCCGTGGCTTCGGTTACCGGTCTTGTCGCGAAGGAGAACATCGTCGGCACGATGGGTATTCTGTACGGCGATATCGCAGGCATCGCGGCCACATTTACCGCGGTTACCGGCTTTGCATTTCTCGTATTCAACCTTCTGTGTGCGCCCTGCTTCGCGGCTATCGGAGCAATCCGCAGAGAGATGAACAACGCGAAGTGGACCTGGTTCGCTATCCTTTACCAGTGCGGCTTCGCATATGTGATCGCGTTAATGGTTAAGCAGTTCGGCGGTGCCTTCTCGGGCGACGCGAACGCGTTCGGCATCGCGGTTGCGGCATTGCTTCTTGCAGGCATGATTTATATGCTGTTCCGTCCTTATAAGGAAGCAACCAAGCTGACCAAGAAAGTGAATGTATAGGAGGCAGCCATGTCAGAATGGATTTCGGCCAACGCGGGCACGCTTGTGATTCTTTTGGTGCTCGCTGCTGTTGTGACGCTGATTGTACGGAAAATGTTACGCGACCGTAAGCAGGGTAGGACTTCCTGCGGCTGCGGCTGTGAGCACTGCGCGATGAGCGGACGGTGCCATAAACCGAATTAGGGTTCTCACTTTTCTTCTTTACATAACATAAGACGCCGTTCCCGGGTCCGGGGCGGCGCCTTTTGTTGTGTCACATTTACCGTAAAAGAAAATGACATTTACCTGTTAAATGATATTGACATTTTGGCGAAGCAGTGATAAACTTGTTTCCAATAGGGGTTTCCCCGAAGAAACGGGTTTACATTTTATGTTGGGAGGTTTAGTATGAGTACGCGATGTTTACGCAGTTTGTTGGGGCTTGTGGTTCTGATTGCAGTAATTATGCTTGCCGGATGCGGCTCGGGAGATAAGAAACCGACTCCTACGCCGACGCTTCCGCCGGAGCCGACGGGAGAGATTACGGATGATCCGACGGACGATCCGGGCGATATCGACGATCCCGGCGTGACCGCGACGCCGACGCCGACCGATTATCCGAAGCGCGAAGAAGTTACCTACGGCGAGATTGAGAAGCTTTACCCGCTGTATGAAACAGCATATGATTTCGGGAAGAAGCACGGCGTTACTTTCTATATCGCCGATCTGATTCCGGATTACGTGCTTACCACCATGGAGGCCGATCAGCAGACGGATTACTTCCGCATCTATAAGACACTCAACCTGCTCGACAAATGTCTGGACCTCTATCCGGACGGCTTCTTCGAAAGCAATGACGGCGAAGAAAACTTGGCAATTTATATTGTTTCGCATGCGCCGGGCTTCTACTCGATTGCGCTCGGATGGGGCTACGACGATAACGACGACGTCTGGGAAGGATTCTTTGTCCAGGCCGACGAGGAAGAAATGTGGGATGAGTACGATTTCCGTTTCCATTATGTTGTTTCCTGGTATCTGAACGAAGCGCTTGATTACTACGAAGATTACTTTGACGAGCCCGGTCCGTACAGCACGGAGAAATGGCTTTCCTTTATGCCGAAGGACTTCGCGTACCTGAACGATTACGATAATTTCGACAAGATCGACGCATACGGCGAGAAATTCTATCCGGAATACCTCCGCTATTATTCTGCTGTCATCGACGAGGATTGTGACCGCAGCTACACATTTGCGGACCTGCTTTGGTGCACGCAGAACGATACCTACCCGGAGCTCAGTAAGACGTATCTGAAGAAAATGGGATATCTGATTGAGTGCTACCGGAAGATTTATGAGTTTGATGTGAAACCGTGGCCGTCCGAGACCTCGTGGGAGGCAACATACAGGAAGCTCTGTGAGAAAGCAGGCGTGGAGCCCGGATATAAATAAACAATCAGAAGGGAACAGAAGGAATGAATAACACCGGCTGGGAAGAATTACAAAGAGAACAGAATGGAATCCGGATTCTGGCGTTATGTACGGGAGGGTTTATTCTGTTTGGATTTATCCTGTTCTTCTGGCAGGCCATGAGTTTCCAGATGCCTTTATTCGGCGTTCTGTTCATTATCATGGGATTTGTCTTCGGCGTCCTTGTGTGGAAACGCTATAAGGGTTTTAAAAGCCTTTACAAAACACTCGTCGTGAACAAGGCGGCAGAGGGGCTTTTTGACCGGTACTTCTACGATCCGAACGCAGGGTTTTCTTCTGACGAAATCCGCGCGACCGGAATCATGGCAATGGGAAACCGCTATAAGAGCGAGGATACCGTAGAGGGCATCTATAAGGGCGTGACGTTCCGCCGCGCCGACATCTATATTGCGCAGCATACGTCGAACGGCAAGAGCAGCCATACGACGATATATATTCAGGGCACCTGGATTGAATTCGATTACAACAAGTCCTTCAACACCGACCTGCAGATTCTGTCGAAGGATTTCTCGTTCTCGAATAAGAAATCGAGCCGCCTGTTTACCCGCGCCGCGGAGCGCAGACATGCGTTTCAGACGGAGAGTGAAGAGTTCAACCGGCTGTTCACCTGCACCTGTCAGGATGAGAACGAAGCCTTCTATCTGCTGACGCCGCGGCTTATGCAGATGCTTCAGCTTTTAAAGACCGAGATCGGGCGTCCGTTCATGCTCGGTTTCGTGAACAACCGGCTGCACTTTGTTATCAGCTCGCACGCGGACCATATGGAGCCTTCCGTATTCGGTTCTTTGGATTTCAAGGTCGAGGTGGAGCAGGTGCGAAGAGAACTCATGATTATCCGAAACGTCATCGATTCGCTTGCGATGGACCGCAGACTGTTCGAGTAAGGCGGTGCGTGCGTGAGTTTTCATTTGGATAAAAAACGGATTATCCGCTGCTTCCTGGCGGTATTCGGGATGGGCTTTTTCCTGTCCTTCCTGATTCTCTGTAACCTCGGAACCGACCCGTATACGTTCATGAACCTTTCGGTCGCCGACCGGATCGGGTTAAGCTTCGGCACTTGGCAGCTGATCATCAATATCGTGATGCTTGCAATCGTGTTCCGCTTCAAGCGTTCACTGATCGGGTTCGGAACAATCTTTAATATGGTACTGGTCGGTTACTACGCGGACTTCTTTGACTGGCTGTGGCGGAAGGTGATTCCGGCGAAGGCGTTCACCGCGCCGGTAAGCCTCTGGTGCATCTTTCTGGTTGCGTTACTGGGTTTTATCCTGAGTGTGGCGATATACATCAACGTGGACATGGGCGTATCGCCTTACGACGGGCTTCCGGTCATCCTGACCGAGAAGATTACCGCGAAGTTTCCGAAGATTCCGCCGATGGTCATTCGAATCGCGTGGGACGCGTCGGCAATCCTTGTCGGTATCCTCGCGGGAGGCGTGCCGATTATCGGAATTATCCTGATGGCGCTTTTCTTAGGACCTGCCATCACATTTGTCAGAAAGCTGATGTATCCCGAAAAGAAGAGATAGGGTTCCTGCTTCACGGGCCGTGCAGTCTGCACGGCCCGCTTTTTATATAAATGCCACTGTCTTTTTTCTTCCGGATGTGGTATGATTAAGTATCACCCCGGTGCGCCCCGGAGAAGGAGACCACACATGGAAGAGAATACGATTAAGAAACTGACGATATTACACTCGAACGACCTGCACGGGGACTTTCTGCCGAAGGAAACGGACGGTAAGGAAACCGGCGGACTTTCGCGCCTTGCGGGCTATGTCAACAAGGTCCGCGCCGAGCGGGAGAACGTCATCTATGCGATTGCAGGAGACATGTTCCGCGGCTCGGTTATCGACTCGGAGTACCAGGGACTGTCAACAATCGATTTGATGAACAACCTGAATCCCGACGTTGCGACAATCGGCAACCACGAGGTGGACTACGGGTTTGCGCACCTCCTTTTCCTCGAGAAATGCGCGAAGTTCCCGATTGTCAACGCGAACCTTTTCATCACGATGAACAACGCCCGCGTCTTCACACCGTACATCAACTTGGAAGTCGGCGGCATGCGCATCATGTTCATCGGAATCCTCACCGAAGAGGTGCTTGCCTCTACGAAAAATGAAAAGATTATCGGCACATTTATCGACCTCGAATCGGCAGCGAAAGAAGTCGGAATCATATGCGACAACTACCGCACGGTACGGACCGACATGACGATTCTTCTGACACACATCGGCTATGAGAACGATCTGAAGCTTGCACAGATGCTCGATCCCGACTGGGGCGTTGATATTATCATCGGAGGTCACTCGCATACGTTTATGGACAAAGCGGAAGTCGTGAACGGCATTCCGATTGTGCAGGCGGGAACCGGCACGGGTATCATCGGCCGGTTTGACATTCAATATGACACCGGGAAGAAAGAGATTGCCGACCTTAAGTGGAAGTGTGTCGAGATCAACGAGGATACCGCCGCGAAGGACGAAATCATGGAGGAGCTGATTGACAGCTACCGCACGCAGACCGACAGCAAGTACAAGCGTGTAGTGACACGCTGGGCGCGGAAACTGACGCACCCCTGCCGCGAGCAGGAGACCGAGATGGGCAACCTCTACGCGGACATTATGGCGTGGGAGGCAAGCTACGATGTCATGCTATTCGGTTCGGGAAGCATCCGCAAGAAGGAACTCGGCCCGGTCATCGAATATCAGGACATGGTTGAGAACACGCCGTTCGACGATCCGCTTTACATGGTGGAAGTCACCGGCGCGCAGATCCGACGCATCTTCAAGCATCTGTTCCGCGATGCAGCATGGGTCGGCGAGACCGAGTTTTACCAGATTTCCTCGGCGCTCCGCGTAACGTACCGGAAGTCGACGCATACGATTGAGGCGTTCACATTTAACGGCGCGGAAATCACCGACGACATGCGCATCAAGCTCGGCATTCAGGCTTATCACTTCAATAACTTTGATGACTTCTTCGGCATTCCGCTTGAGGAGGTCAAGGCGAACATGAAGCCGCGTGTCGTTGCGACTTCGGTCAACAACATTATCGAAGAGTACTTCGCGACCAACAACGGGCTTGACGCGAAGGTGGACGGAAGAATCACGATTTTAGAGTAATCACAGATGCCGGCGGGATGCCTCGCCGGCTTTTTCATTTGTGCGAAAAAAGTTCTGCTCTCACGCATCATAGTCAGTGAGGAGGTTAAGAAAATGTCGACAGAGAATAATCAACTCACCATCTGGATCCGCAACATGAAAACGAGCCGGGAGGCGTTCGAAGCGCTTTACAATGAGATGAGCCGGCCGATGTATACGGTCGCATGCCGGATCCTAAAAAACCGCGCGGATGCGGAAGACATCGTGCAGGACGTGTTTCTTAAACTGCTGAAACGGGGCGACGGAGAAGCGATTGACAATGCAAGGGCATACATTCTTCAGACCGTACGGAACGAGGCGCTGATGTTGCTTCGGAAACGTTCGAAGGAAGAACTCCGAGGGGAAATCCCCGAGGACGTGCCCGATGGAGAAACGGAGACGGAGAGCGCAGAGAACCGGACAGCCGTTCTCGGTGCGCTTTCGGCACTCGAGCCGACGGAGCGGGACATATTCACGCTTCATGTGAACGGTGAACTCGGCTTTGAAGAAATCGCGGGCATGCTCGGAATGTCCCTGTCGGCCGTCTACCGCAGATACCGAAAAGCAATTAAGAAGCTACGGAGCAGAATAGGAGGAACGCCATGATGAAATCATATTATAATGCGTTCCGACGACTTGGCAGGTGCAGCGAAGCTGCGCGTGCCGTCACATTGAGGAGGAAGTTTATGAAATATATGAGAAGGGCAGGAATTGCCTTAGGAATATCGTTACTGACAGGGTGCCTTTTGTGCGGTATCGCGGCAGCTGGTTCGGATGTCAGGCCGACCGCGACCCCTACGCCGACGCCTGCGGGAATCGTTATCGGGGATTCTGCGCAGGAGCCCGGACTCGAGGAACCGGTACCGACAATGTCTCCCTGGGATATGGAACTGGCGAACACTTATAATGCACTGGAAGAAATGAAGACGGACGGAACGGCGGGCTACGGCGGGTACTGGAAGGACGCAGATACGGAACCCGGTGCGTTTTTCATCGGGGTTACGAAGGCTGCCGACCGGGAGATGATTCTTGCAAGAATTCCGGATTCTTTCCGGGAATGGATTCGTTTCGTCGACGTACAGTATTCATATACAGAGATATGGAATGCGTATCAGGAAATCGTGAAGAAGTATTTCCGTGACATTGCGGACGAGGATTTCCATACGGATCCGGAGAAACAGGAGCTGGCTTATGCAGGCGTCTCGGAGAGCAGGAACACGGTCGTGGTCGGCGTCATCAATGACCTTCCGAAGGAACGTCAGGATCGGGCCATCGCGGAGCTGTTCGACCGGTACGGAAGCAAAATCATCATTGAACTTGCCGACCGGAGCGAGGCGGTGGATGACTATCTTATCGGGGAAGTCGGAGGAAAAGAGATTTGGTTTGACAGCATGGACCGTCCTATCTACGGGGATTATACCGCTCAGGCGGGTCCCTATATAAATGTGACGGAAATCGTCTACACCGATTACCTCCGAAAAGACAGGAAAAAAACCGGCCTTCCGCTTCCGGTTATCCTTGCTGCCGCAGCAGTTTTCGCCGCGGTGCTCGGCGCATTGTATCTCGGACTTGCGCGGGCTAAGCGCAGAGCGGCGCTGACCGCCGACGGCAGAACGGTTACGGCGGACGCTTCAGACGGCGACAGAGAGATTGAAGAACTGTTTAAGAGGACATCCGGGGACGTCTCCGAAGCAGGACGCGAGCGCATCTTCGAAGCGTATGAGCGGGAACGTCAGGATAACAAGTAAAACCGGATAATGAACCCGAATATGACCGCGGTCATGGTTTTCCAAACGGAAAATGTGACCGCGGTCACTTTTCGTTCCGGGAAGAATCCGCTATGATTATCTCAGAAAGACGCGAAGGAGAGGATTACGGAATGAAGTCAAACCTGTCCGCATGGAATTATGTGAAGAACAACCGAAAGAACGTCGCCACGATGGTGGTGGCGCTGGCGCTCTCATTTGCCGCGATATACATTGTGCATATGCTTTTAATGACGAGCGTCGAGAGCTTTAAACCGATGGCGCTTACGCAGCCGAAGAAGATGGGCTTCTTTGACCTAAGCAAAGCGACGCTTGACAAGGCGGCCGTTCCCGGAGCGGAGCATGCTTCGGCGCAGGAAAAGCTTGACGCGCTTGTGCAGGCTCTTCAGGAAGCTGACGGAATCGACAGTGTCCTCCGAAGGCAGGTGCTTCAGACGAATTACCGGGCGGTGGTCGGATCGCTTTCGATGAAGGTCCCGATGTACGAGGCTGATGAAATCCCGGTGTTCCTTGCACATGTCGGAGCAAAACTCACGGACGGCCGGATGCCCCGGGAGGAAGGTGAGATGCTGGTCGATGAAGTGGTTCTTAGGAACATGAAAGCAAAGATCGGCGACTGGTATCTGCCGGACGCGTACGGCGAAGTATTTACGATTGTCGGTACCGTGAAATCAGAAGGCATGTACTGCACGGGTATTCCCAAGGGCGGCACGAATAACGGCTGGTATCATGTGGTGCTGTATGACGCGGACCATTCGGACCTCAAAGAGGTGCTTAAGAAATACGGCATCGAGACAGGTGCGGAGGACAAAATCGATGATGCGGCCACGAACCGGGAATTCTTTGAAAGGGACTGCGTGGATTTGATTTTCAATGTCGTCAAAGCCATCTCTGCGGTTGTCATGTTCTTCCTCGGGGTGACAATGCTGATTGCCTACGTGTCGTTCCTTCGTAACCGCATGAATGAGTACTGCCTGTACACATCCATCGGATACAGCCGTTTCGAGGTATACGGCCTGATGATGCGGGAAATGGCATTGCTCTTCCTTAGCGGTCTCGTCGCCGGAATCCTTGCAGCCATCCCGATCTGCTATGTGTTCCGAAAAGCGATAATCGACCCGCGCGGGCTTGTTTCCCCGCTTTGGTACCCGGATAAGATTCTGGAAATCAGCATACTTCTTCTGTTTATATTCGGACTTATGCAGGTTCCGCTGCTTTTGTGCATACGCGGAATAAAAACAATCGATATGCTGGAAGATTAATGATACTACTACTGTAGAATAAGGAGCGGAAAATGTTTGAAGTAAAGAATATCAGCATGATTTATGACATGGACACCGATGAGAAGATGTATGCGCTTAAGGGCTTTGATCTGACGCTTCCCGATAAGGGGCTGATCGGAATCATCGGACCGTCCGGAAGCGGAAAGAGCACGCTTATGTACTGCCTGTCGACGCTCAAGAAGCCGACGGAAGGAACCGTGTGCTACAACGGAACGGAGCTCACGACAATCAGCGATTCGGAGCGCGAGAAGATCCGGAGGAAAGAGTTCGGATTTGTCTTTCAGAAGCATTATCTCGTGCCGTACATGAACGCGCTCGATAACGTGCTTGTGGCAGCAGCCGACCAGAGTGAGGAGACGAAGAAGAGGGCGAAGGAGTTCCTTGCAAACCTCGGTCTCGGCGAGCGCGAACTCGGCAAGCGTCCGGCGAAACTGTCAGGCGGACAGTGCCAGAGAGCCGCAATCGCGCGGGCGATGATTAACAACCCGAAAGTCGTATTTGCCGATGAGCCGACCGCGTCACTCGACCATGAAAACGCGTTCAACGTGATGCGGATTCTGAAGTCGTATTCCGCCGACCGTCTTGTCCTTGTCGTGACGCATGACCGGAGCATCTTAAGCGAGGCGGACCGGATCATTGAAATCTGGGACGGCGAAATCAGCCGGAGGGAAGCAGAATGAAGAAACCTTTCTCCGCATTATACTATGTAAAAGAGAATAAAGGCCGTTCCCTGCTGATCGGATGCATGTTCTTTCTTGCGGCGATGGTTTTTCTTGCAGGGAATTATATACACAGCAGTTACTATTACTGGGACGGGATTTTTGAGTATTCCGAGACGGTTACGGATATCGCAGGGCTTCCGACCGACGAGAACTTTCAGGATTATGCCGCGGTAATTGCGGACATCGAAAAGGATCCGGATCTTATCGTCATGCTGAATTCCGGTTACTCCGCAAGCGCGCTTGACTGGAAATGCACGCTCGGCTTCACCATGGGCGGACATTGCGCCCGCTACAATACGGCGGATGACCTTCGTACGGCGTTTCGGATACTCGGCTACAAGGGTGACTTCAGCAAGGTGCATGAGGGAAGTGTCATCTTAAGCTCCGCGATGGCCGCGAACAAAGGATTTCAGCTCGGCGATGTGCTCGGTCCGGAGGACGGATTGCATGGAGAGTTCACGCTGGACGCCTTAATCGACAACGATGTGTTCGCAGTGTTCTTCGTTGAGAAGGAAGAGAAGAACCTGCTCCGCGCGCATGTGCTCAGTGAGACGCTCTCCGGCGAGGAAGTAAGAGAACGCGTAACACAGATTGTCGGAAACCGGAAGGTGAAGGTCGGACTGCCTGTCCGCTCGGATATCATGTCCCAGCTCGAGCCGATCAACATCATCTTTTATGTGGCGCTGTTTATGCTTTCGATTGTGCTTGCCGTATCGGTGAACTCGGTTATCTCGGGACATTACGCGAAGCGGATGTATGAGTTCGGAATTTACCGCGCATTAGGACGCACGAAAGGCGAAATCCGCCGCAAATGCTCCGCAGAAATCATCCTGACCGACGCCATCGCAACCGTTATCGGTATTGCCGCGATTGAGCTCTACACCTTCCTGATGAACGAGCTCTATTACATCCCGCACGGCCAGTATCTGCCGTACTTTTCAAGGCTCGGTCTCATCGGCCTTGCGGTCGCAAACCTTCTTGTTCTGGTACCGACCGTCCTGCTTCGCGGCCGCACCATGTGCCGCGCCGACGTGACGGAATTTTAGACATAAAACAGGTGCGGGCTGCCGAGGCAGCCCGCACCGTCAATTGTAACCGCATATAAAAGTGACGGCAGGGTGTAGCCCCGCCGTCACTTTTTGCCGTTGTGTGTTAACGGATAACCGTCGTATATCCCGTATCCATCGTCGGATTCTTCAACAAAGGATTGTTGCTTAAATCAATCTCCCGGATCAACGTATACATGATGTTCAGACTGGTCAGTTTCGTATTATTGGAAAGGTCCAGCTCCTCTATGTCATTAAACGCGCAATCCAGAATGTCGAGATCAGGGTTATGTCTCACATTCAGCCAGGTAAGCTCATTGGAGTTTGCAATTAAAACTTCGAGACGCAGATTGTTTAACAGAATCAGCTCCGTCAGGTGGTTGTTGTAAACCGAAAGCCCCAGGAGGTGCTCGTTGTTGTCAACATTGATTTCGGTCAGGTTGTTATCGCCGACATACAGCTGCTGCAGCGCGAGATTCTGACTCACATCGATGGAAGTCAGCTGGTTGGAATGCCCGTAAAATGCCACAAGCGAAAAGCAGTGCGTCAGATCAATCGTCGTCAGGTGGTTGTTATAGCAGTCAAGCTGCAGCATGAACGGGAGGTGCGTAACGTCAAGCTCCGTCAGTTCGTTATGGTCGCAGGACAGGAAGATAATCCCGCCCATGTTGGTAACGTCCAGCGACGTGAGCTTGTTATAGTCACATTTGAGGGTGGAAATCGCCGGGTTATCGGAAAGGTCCAGTTCCGTCAGCTCGTTCTTACTGCAGGACAATGTGTCAAGCATTTTGCAGCCCTTAACGTTCAACTCGGTGAGGATATTATTGCCGCAGTACAGGTGCGTCAGTTCGGCGTTCTGACTCACATCCAGCTTTTCAATGAAATTCGTGGAGCAGTCGAGGTAAGTCAGATGCGGGAAGTACTCAATTCCTATAAGATTATTCAATCCGTTGCTCGGAACCGTTATGTTCGTAACGGCGTTCCGCTCCTCCGCGGAAAGAATCCAGTTGCTGTCCGAATCAAGCTGATCCATCACATAAAGACGGAAGCAGATATCCGGAAAATGCTCTTCGTCGATCGGAATATCGCCCTCCGCAACATTCCAGCCGCCTCCGGGTCCGCCGAAGTTCAGCTTCATCGGAGCGTCGTCGGCACCCTTCAGTTTATCGACTTCAATGCCGTCAAACTTCAGCTGCGCTGCGTCTGCAGGCTCGCTCACAACGACTTCACCGTCTTCGTTGGTAATCATAAGCCAGCCGGCTCCTGCCTCTAAGTCCTTCTCGGATCCGTCGACAAATGATACGGTCGCCTTCCCTTCGAGACAGTAGTTGACAGTCCGGATCAGGCCGTCCTCAAGGATGTCCACGCGAATTGCGACAACCGTGCCGCGGATTGCCATCGTGGAATTCGAGGTCTTAATGGAAAGGGACTCGCCGGACCCGAGCTTCTTCTGTACCTCAACGACCATCTCACCTTTTTCGAGGTTAATCGTAAGCTTCTTATTGGAAGCCGCCTTGAAAGTCACTTCGGTGTCATGCTCGAAATGTGCGTAGGTCTTACGGTCGCAGTTCACACGGGCGAAGCCGTCCGAAGCAACCACGAGGCGGTCCTTGTCGCGCATCTTCATGCCCTTGGTGGCCTTCATTGAGTCTCCGTCACGTTTCACTTTGACCGAACCTTCGGTTTCCATCACAAGGATGTTGAAGTAGGATTTGCCGGAGGACCGAAGAATCAGCCACGTAACCAAACCGGCAACAGCCAGCAAAATGACGGCGAAAATCGGAATCAGTATTTTCTTTTTCATAATTCTCCACACGGGCATGTGTTATCCCTGTCTAAGAGACGAAACAGTCCGCATGCCGGACAGACTGTTTAAGGACCAATCGGTGACAGGTACAACATACCATAAAATCCCCTGTTTGGGAAGTATAATTTACATTTTCTATCAGTGTCATTTACATTTTCCGCGAAAAATGTGAAGAAAACTTGCAATTTTTGACGGATTTTGTTACGATTATGACAGAAATGAAAAAGGGGGTGCATCCTGAATGAATGACCAAAACAAAAAGAAATGCAATATCCTGAAGACCGTCGGGATAGCTGCCGGAGCGTTCTTCGCGGCCGACATCGCCGGAATCCTGCTTTTGTACAAAAGATCGATTAAAAAGGTGCGTGAGCAGGATGAGCTTCAGAAGCACAACATGATGGAAATCGTCACGCTCGGAATCCATAGTTCTAAGATTAAGGAAGATACCGACAATGCGTACCTGTCCTGCCTTCTCGGACGGAATAAGATCTCTTTCGATACCGCTCCGGTGAAGGATGTCCTGATTGACATATGCGGTGTCTTCTCCACGATTACGGTTGTCGTTCCGGAGACCGCGAAGGTCGTATGTGACGTCGAACTCACGGACGGCAAGCTTTGCGAGGAGCTTCCCGCCGATGAGAATCAGGAAGGAACGCCGACGGTCACGATTACCGGCCGGATGATCTGCAGCACGATTAACGTGGAGCGCGAATAGGTCCTTTCACATTTGCCGTGTGAAACAGAAAATCACTTGTTAGTTAACGGCCGGATGTGGTATGATGAAACATAAAGGAAAATGCTCCGGAAGGAGTCGTTTCAGATGCTTGTCACACTGATTGATCTGGCCGTAATTTTGATTATCGGAATTACGGGCGCCGTCTGTTCGGGCGCCCCTTTTGTTGTGCTTTCGGTTACGGGCGTTTTGCTGATTCTTGTAACGGCGGAAAGCCTGCTTCCGGATGAGGAAGAGAGAAAGCGGCAGATTCTGAGGTTTCTTGTCGCAGCCTCGGTGGCTGCAATCGGTGTCGTGAGCAGGCAGTGGTGGTCTTATTTCGCATTTGTCTGTTTGGAGAGTTTCGCGTTCGGTACGGGAATCCTTGCGGCGCCGGTCTGTTATGTGCTTTCGACGATTGTCCGCAAGTACCCGTTAATTCAGGCGCACGACATCGCAGAAATGATTCTGTTCGCGGCGGTGCTTGCCGGAGGAATTGCGGTGCTCAGTTTCGGAAAGCGGTTGATTGAGGAGACGCAGAAACGGAAGGAAAATACGAAGGAACGGCTTAAGAAGGCGAGCTTAAGCGAGATGAACGAACGGCGCATCAATAGGGAACTTGCGAAGCAGAACTACGAAACCGACCGGAACGCAAGGCTTTTAGAGCGCGAGAACATAAGCCGGAACATTCATAACAGCGTCGGGCACTCCATTACCGCGGCAATCATGACGCTCGATGCAGCCGACATGCTTTATGACACGAAGCCGGAGGAAGCGAGAAGGCGTATGAACGATGCGAACGAACGCATCCGCGGAAGCCTTGATTCGATACGGAGCGCCGTGCGCGCGCTCGACGCGGAGGGCGGAGAGCTTCCGATTGCAGACCTCAGGCGGTATCTGAAAAACGCCGCCGAGGATTTTACGATGGATACGGAGCGGTCGGTTGACTTCATCGAGGACAGCTATGCGGAAGAGATCAGTCTTCCGAGAGAGCATGTGGAGTTTCTGACCGGCGTTTTGCAGGAGGCGTTTACGAACGGAGTTAAGCACGGAGGGGCGTCGCATTTTACGGTTGGGCTGACGGCGGATTCCGGGCATGTGAAGCTTATTATAAAGGACGACGGAAAGAGCGACTTCGGCGGCGCGATCCCCGCGGAACGGATGGAGGCCGGCTTCGGGCTTCGGAAGATTCTCGACTACGCGAAACGCTGCGGCGGGTCGGCGCATTTTGAACATAACGACGGGTTCCGCACGGAAGTGGAACTGCCGCTCTAAGGAGACGATATGATTCGGGTTTTACTGGTGGATGACGAGACGATGCTTCTCGACAGTCTCGAGGTGATATTAACGTTAAATGACATGCAGGTCGTCGGCAAGGCGCACGACGGCGCGGAGGCGCTTTCGCTCCTTAAAGGAGCGGAGTGCGACATCGCACTTGTCGACCTTAACATGAAGGGCATGGGCGGAATCGAACTGATCGGGCACATGAAGACGCAGTACCCGGCGACAAGAATTCTCGTGCTGACGACATTCTATGACGATTCGAACATCACCGACGCCATAAGCGGCGGCGCGGACGGGTATCTTCTTAAGGACAGCGGCAAGGACGCGATCCTCGGGGCGATTAAACAGATTATGGGCGGCGTCAGCGTGCTTGACCCGAAGGTCATGCAGCGGCTCACGGCGCTCGTCGGGAAGAACCAGCAGGCAGCACTGCAGCCGGAGCCCGCATACGGCGAACTCACGGAGCGGGAGCAGGAGATTGCGGGGCTTCTTGTAGAAGGACTTACGAACCGGCAGATTGCGGACCGGCTTTATATTTCGGAAGGCACGGTAAAGAACTACATCTCGGCCATCTACGACAAGACCGGCATTCATGACCGCGTCAAGCTTGTTGTGGCCCTGAAGGGATAGGAGGAGCTATGAGGAATCTGATTGCGGTTGCGAGAGAAACGAAGAAGATTACGAAGGAAGGCCGGTATGAGCTGAACGGACATACCGTATCATTTCCCGAAGTGGATCTTACGGCGGTGAAGGTGTACACGCCGGAAGCCGGCGCGGCGCTCTGCGGCCGATTCCCGGGAGAACCCGGCAAAACGCCTTTGATTCAGATTACGACCGAGGATTCGTACCGTGCGGCAAGCCGGTTTGAACATCCGCTTGTAATGAACTTCGCGAATGCGCAGCATCCGGGCGGCGGCTTCGAAATCGGCGCCGCCGCACAGGAGGAAAGCCTGTGCCGCTGCAGCACGCTGTACGCATCGATCAAAAGCGAGGCGGCGCGCGAGATGTACCATTACAACAAGACGAATATCTGCGCGACGGAATCCGACTACATGCTGCTTTCTGATCCGGTTTTCGTGTTCCGTGACGAGAAATGCAATTTCCTTGAGAAACCTTTCCGCGTCGGCGTCATTACCGTTCCCGCACCGAACCGGAACGGCAGAGCCATGTTCGCATCCTCGGACAAGATTGCGGCAGCGATGACGAAACGGATCCGCATCATGCTTGCGGTTGCGAAAGAGAACGGCTTCCGCGACCTCGTGCTCGGAGCCTGGGGCTGCGGCGCGTTCCGGAACGACCCCCTCAAGGTGGCGGGATACTTTAAAACCGTCCTTCTTGACGAAGGTTACGGCGCATATTTCGACACGGTCTGCTTTGCCATCTACGGTAAGGAAGACGGAAAGAACTACATCGCCTTCCGTGAGGCTTTCGGGCAGTAACGGGGAAGAACCCGTGAAGTTTCGAACGAAAATTGCGACAAATGTTAAGGAGCAGGACCATATGGACGAACCGGATCTGAACTGGGAAACCGAGTCGACGGAAACCGTATTCCGGACGCCGGTTTTTGAGATACGTACAAAGAAACAGAAAGCGGCGGCCGGACCGTGCGGCGAGTATTACTCAATCCGCGGGCACCGCTGCGTCTGCATTGTCGCGGAGTATGAAGGCAAGCTGATTCTCGTGCGGCAGTTCCGACACGGAAGCGATGAAATCACGGCCGAACTGCCGGGCGGCATCGTGGATGACGGCGAGACGCCCGAGGAGGCGGCCGCAAGGGAACTCGAAGAGGAAAGCGGATTCCGCGCGGGGAAGATTACGCTTCTCGGAAGAATCAACCCGAATCCCGCTTTGTTTGAAAAAGAAAGCGTGTTGAACGTGTGCCTGGCGGAAGACCTCGTGCCGACCGGCGAACTGCATCCGGATGCGGACGAGGTGCTTCACAACACCTTTGTTTCGGTTGACGAGGTCATCGAGAAGCTCGGCACGGGTGAGTATGACCATATGTTTATGGGGACCGCATTGCTTTTCTATCTGAGGTACAAAAAATGTGGAAAGCTTATCTAGCGGACATCGGACCGCTTTCGGAACCGGCCGTATATAAAAGGCTTTCCGAGGCGATGACGCCGCAGCGCGCGGCCAAGGTTTCAAAACTCAAAAGCCGCCGGGAACGTTTCCTTGCGGTAGGAGCGGATGCGCTTCTTTCGACGGCGCTTACGAGATACCTTTCGGGGAAGCTGTTTGAGAAGAACGAAGGGCGCGTGACGGCGGTTGATCTGTCGGCGATAGAGACGGTCACATTTGCCGCGAAGGAATACCGTAAGACCGCCCGCAAGAAGGGCGGGAAGCCGTTTCTTAAGGCGTTTCCGGACTTTCACTACAACCTCTCTCACTCGGGGACGAAAGTGCTTCTTGCCGTGTCGGACCGCGAGATCGGCTGCGACATCCAGAAGGTGTCCGGACACCATGAGAGAGTAATGAAACGGTTCTTCACGGAGCCGGAGCAGGCTTATGTCACGGGCGGAACGGAGGACGGACGGGCGGAGCGTTTCACCGAAATCTGGGCGCGGAAGGAGAGTTTCGTAAAAGCAACCGGGCGCGGACTTACAGAGGATTTCCGCTCGTTCACGGTGAGCGGTGCGGACAGTGCACCGGCACTTAAAGATAGTCCGGAGAGCGCGGAATGGGAGCTTGTCGCCGGAGAATTTCCGGAAGGCTACCGCGGATGCATATGCGTAAAGAAAGAGAGGAGCAGAGAGCGCGTGAAGAAGAAAGAGAATACGGATTTTAAAAAGATGAAGGCGTACGTCGACAGCCTTGCGAAGACGTACGGACTCCCGACTGCCGATGTCATGATCATGAAAAATCATCAGGTACTGTTCCGGCATATGTTCGGAAGCGAGGACCTTGAAGGCAAGACGCCGGTTTCGGGACTCAGCCGTTATCTCGTCTTTTCCATGACGAAGATTCAGACGATGACGGCGGTGATGCAGCTCGTCGAGCAGGGCAAGC
>CAMZEW010000011.1:0-26223 GCA_947305875.1 uncultured Lachnoclostridium sp. | reverse complement strand
TTTTGAATGGCACAGACAAGAGAAATCCAAAACCGAATAAAGAGCATCCGTGACACGATGAAAATCACGAAGGCCATGTACATGGTGTCTTCGATGAAGGTGCAGAAGGCGAAGAACAAGCTCGCGAAGACGGAGCCGTATTTCTACGGGCTGAAGAAACAGATCGCCGATATTCTGTTACATTTTCCGGAGATCAGACACCTGTACTTCGACAACCGCCCGAAAGACATGATGGAGACGGTTAAGAAGAAAGGCTTCATCATCGTGACCGGCGATAAGGGAATGGCGGGCGCATACAACCTGAACGTACTGAAGAAGGCGCGCGAGACAATTGAGGGCGCGGAGGATTTCCGGCTTTTCTTCGTCGGCGAGTACGGGCGGCATGCGTTTCAGGACATGAAGGAGCATATTGTCGAGGATTTCCACTCGACCGCCTATGACCCATCGGTACACCGGGCGCGCGTCATGATGGAATACCTGATTGACCTTTATGACCGGGAGGAACTCGACGAGATTCACATTATCTATACGCGAATGGTCAATACCCTCACCGAGGAAGTCGTGACCGAGCAGCTGCTGCCGCTTCGGACGAGTTCGTTTCTCAGGGCGTCGATGAAGGCGAAGGGGGACATGGCCAAGGACGGCGACTATCTGATTTACCCGTCGCCCGAGCAGGTGCTTGTGCAGCTCACGAAGAACTACGTGACCGGGTATCTGTACGGTGCTCTGACGGAGAGCTTCGCGTCGGAGGAGAGCGCGCGCATGCTTGCGATGCAGACCGCGACCGACAACGGCGACGAAATGCTCGGCGGACTGTCGGTGCAGTACAACCGTATGAGGCAGGCTGCGATTACGCAGGAAATTACGGAAGTGATCGGCGGAGCGAAGGCGCTGCGCCGCAAGAAAGAAAAGCAGAGGGCGAAACAATCATGAACCGAATCGGATATCTGGTACAGGTCTCCGGACCTGTTGTGGATGTGGAATTTCCGGACGGCGAGCTTCCGTTCATCAAGGAGGCGCTTGTCACGGAAACGGACGGGCGCAAGCTGGTGATGGAGGTTGCGCAGCATATCGGCGGCAATCTGGTCCGCTGCATAACGCTCGGTCCGAGCGAGGGGCTGTTCCGGGATCTTCCGGTGACGGCAACGGGCGACGGAATCCGCGTTCCGGTCGGCGAAGCCGTTCTCGGACGTGTGTTCAACGCGCTCGGAGATCCGCTTGACGGTGAGGAACCGGTCGGCGACGATGTTCCGAGAAGGAGCATCCACCGTGAGCCCCCGGAACTCAGTGAACAGAGCCCCGTGGCGGAAGTGCTTGAGACCGGAATCAAGGTCATCGACCTTCTTGCGCCCTACGCCAAAGGCGGCAAGATCGGCCTGTTCGGCGGTGCCGGCGTCGGCAAAACCGTATTGATTCAGGAGCTGATCCGGAACGTTGCAACCGAGCACGGCGGCTATTCGATTTTCACCGGAGTCGGCGAACGTTCCCGTGAAGGCAACGACCTTTATATGGAGATGAAGGAGTCCGGCGTTCTTTCGAAGACCGCGCTTGTCTTCGGCCAGATGAACGAGTCGCCCGGCGTCCGCATGCGCGTTGCCGAGACCGGACTTACGATGGCGGAGTATTTCCGTGACGAGATGAACCAGGACGTTCTGCTGTTCATCGATAATATATTCCGTTTTGTGCAGGCAGGCTCCGAAGTATCTTCGCTTCTCGGACGCATGCCTTCGGCCGTCGGTTACCAGCCGACGCTTGCGACCGATCTCGGCGAGCTTCAGGAGCGCATCGCCTCGACGCAGAAGGGTTCCGTAACGTCCGTACAGGCCGTGTATGTGCCTGCGGACGACCTGACCGACCCCGCGCCGGCCACGACGTTCTCGCATCTCGATGCGACGACCGTATTGTCCCGTAAGATTGTGGAGCAGGGCATCTATCCTGCCGTTGATCCGCTTGCGTCCGGTTCCCGTATCCTCGAAGCTGACATCGTCGGCGAGGAGCACTATCTGGTTGCCCGTCAGGTACAGGAGATGCTGCAGCGCTACAACGAGCTGCAGGACATTATCGCAATCCTCGGAATGGACGAACTGGCCGAGGAGGACAAGCAGCTTGTGTACCGCGCCCGTAAGGCGCAGCGGTTCCTGTCCCAGCCGTTCCATGTAGCAGAGACATTTACCGGCGTGCCCGGCGTTTTCGTGCCGCTTGCGGAGACCATCCGCGGCTTCCGCGCAATCCTGTCCGGCGAGATGGACGAATACCCCGAAGCGGCGTTTTTCAATGTCGGAACAATCGAAGACGTGAAGAAGAAGGCGGCTTCCTTAGCCAAATGAGAGACTGAATGAATACTTTCTATCTGAAAATCACAGCCTGTGACCGCGTGTTCTTCGAGGGGGAGTGCGTCTATCTGTCCTTCCCCGGCGTGGACGGCAGCCTCGGCGTCATGGCACACCATCAGCCGATGGCGACGGTCGTTGAGAACGGCATGGTCCGATTCCGGCTTCCGGACGGCGAGGAGCGCGAAGTCATCGTAAGCGACGGGATGATGAACGTGGAGAACAACCGGGTGGACATCCTGGCATTTTCTGCAGAACATCCCGACGAGATTGATATCCGTGCCGCCGAGCGCGAACTCGAAATCGCGCGCGAGCAGCTGCAGCAGAAACAGAGTTTAATTGAATACAACCTTTCGAGCGCGTCAATGGCCCGTGCGATGGCACGGCTCTCCGGAGCGCGCCGCCGAAAGAGTGATGAACCGCTGTAAACCAAAAGGGCCGTCGCCTCGGCGACAGCCCTTTTTGTGAAAACTATGAAATCCCTTGCTTTATCAGAGGAGTTTCTTTCCGATCCAGATAACGAGGCATGCGCCCGCAATGGAAACAAGGCCGGAAACGATATAGCCGCCCGTGACGGGGATGGGAAGCAGGCCGGCAAGGAAACCGCCGACGAAAGAGCCGACAAATCCCATAATGATGTTGCGGAGAAGACCGCCCTTGCTATTCATGATAAAAGCAGCAACTGCACCGCAAACAGCGTAAATGATAATCTGAACAAGTAAATGCATACAAAGAGCCTCCTTATACTTGATACGGTCATTATACACCATCTTGTGGGTAAAAGGCAACAAAAACTCAATTTATTCGATTATTTTTGTAATACTTTCGTAATAAAGTGTAACCGTATCGTAAAGAATAGGAGACCAATTCTGTAATAATGTCATTGTATAATACAGACATAGTTATCGAGGAACTGATGAAATCACCTTTTATCCATTTCGACAGCTTGTGTGGGAGAGAACAAAAAGCAATTGATTCACCTGAAGAGAAAGCGCTATCCACGGGGAGAGGAAAGCGCTTTCTCTTTTTGTTATCTTTTTAAGCCGGACTGCGGCGCAATATAACATGGAAAAGGCTCCTTGAAAACATAAATCTTCAGGAGCCTTTAAGAGCACGAGACGGGATTCGAACCCGCGACCCTCGCCTTGGCAAGGCGATACTCCACCACTGAGCCACTCGTGCATATTCGGTTGTGCGTCAGCCGTGACGCAAGGATTAATATACACGATAAAAATCGATTTGTCAACAGGTATTTTGTACCATTGACGCAAGGCGCTTAATCGTGGTATTCTTATAGTCATCAAAGGTTTACTTTGAAAGGAGACAAACCATGAAAAAGTTATGCAGATTGTTGTGCCTGATTCTGATTGTATGCCTGAGCATCGGAATGCTTGCAGCCTTCGGCGGTGACGATGACGACGACGGCGGAAGCAAAAAGAAGTCCGATAAGGACTCTTCTTCGGAGAGCTCCAAGGACAAGGATAAGGATAAAGACAAAGATACGGGCAAGGACAAGGATAAGGACAAGGACAAGGATAAGCCGTCCAAAGTGAATTATACCCTTGCCGACCAGGTGATTTATGAGAACGATGAGTTCGCATTTACCGTCGTGAAAGCGGACGAGGACGATTTCTGGGGCTTTGAGCTGAAGCTTCTCTGCGAGAACAAGACCTCAGACAAGAAACTGACGTTCTCCATGGACGATGTCAGCGTAAACGGTTACCGGCTGGATCCTTATTGGTCCACCGATGTAGCTGCCGGCAAGAAGGAGAACAGCAACGCCTACTTCAATACGGACCGTTTTAAAGATATCGGGATTACTTCCGCGGACGCAATCAGGTTCACGCTCCGGGTTTACGACTCGGACAACTGGTGGGATGAAGGCGATAAATTGAAAGAAACCTTTACGATTTATCCGACCGGACTCAGCGCGGGCGAGGTGAAGATTCCGGAGAGAAGAAAGACTTCGACCGAGCAGGTTGTTGTGAATGACGATCAGTTCACGGCGATTATTTTAGACAACGTGTACGATGAGGTATGGGGATATACCGTAAACTTCTATTTCGAGAATAACTCCGACAAGAAGGTGAGCTTTAACTTTGATGACGTCAGCGTCAACGGATATATGTTGGATCCTTACTTTACCGTAACGCTTGCGCCGGGTATGAAGGCTTATGATTCGATGAGCTTCTCCGATACCCGTCTTAAGGAAAGCAACATCACCAAGGTTGAAGAGATTGAGTACAAGATTCGTATCTACGATCCGGACGACTGGATGAGTGACAACTTGTATGAGGCTACGCAGACCTATAAGCCTGCCGACTGATTACGGAAGAATGATAAAACCTTTAAAAACCCGCTGCTCCCGGCATAAACCGGCGGCAGCGGGCAGTTTTTCGGGACTGGAGAAATGAACCATGAGACGAAACATTAAGAGAATTGCGGTATTGGCGGCGGCGATGCTTCTTATGAGTGCCCTGTGCGCCTGCGGGAAGAAGAAAGAGCCTGCCGGAACGGTGACGCCGGAGCCGGAGAAAAGCGGCGATATCGTTATTCTTTTTACAAGCGACGTACATTGCGGCATAGATCAGGGATTCGGCTACGTCGGACTTGCGAGAATCCGCGACAATCTGATTTCAGAAGGCAATGAAGTAATTCTTGTCGACAACGGCGACAATATTCAGGGCGAGCCGATCGGAACGATGACCAGGGGCAAGGCACTGATTGAACTGATGAATAAGATGGGGTACAGCGTTGCCATTCCCGGAAACCACGAATTCGACTACGGGATGGATCAGTTCTTAGAGCTTGTGTCGGAGGCGCAATTCCGCTATATCAGCTGCAATTTCAACCATGACGGCGATCTGGTTTTCGAGCCGTACGTAATTAGGGAACTGGCGGGGAAGAAAGTGGCATTTGTCGGCGTAACCACCCCGAAGACGCTGACGACATCGACTCCGTCTTATTTCATGGATGAGAACGGAAATTACGTCTTCGGCTTCCTACAGGACGCGACCGGCGAAGGCGTTTATAACGCCGTACAGACCGCAATCGACAACGCGCGCGAAGAAGGCGCGGAATACGTTATCGTGATGGGGCATCTCGGCAACGAGAAGGAGTGCGAGCCGTGGACTTATGCGGATGTCATCTCCCATACGAGCGGGGCCGATGCGTTTCTGGACGGACACAGCCATGACACGGATATCGTAAGCGTGACGAATAAGGCCGGGGAACAGGTGCTCCGGATTGCGTGCGGAACGAAGCTCGAGGGAATCGGCTGGATTAAGATCGCGAACAGCGGAGAGCTTACGGGCGGCTGCTATTTGTGGGACAACGACATCTCGCCGGCGGAGCTGTTCGGAATTGAAAATGAGATGACCGAGGCCGTTAAGGACGCATATGAAGGACTCGACGAGGCGCTTCAGCAGGTGGTCGGATACGCAGGGGCAGACCTTACCGTCAATGACCCTGTGGAGGTTGATTCGAACGATAAACCTGTCCGGATGGTTCGCCGTTCGGACACGAACCTCGGTGATTTCTGCGCGGACGCTTACCGCGATCAGTCAGGGGCTGATATCGCGTTCGTGAACGGCGGCGGAATCCGCGCAAACGTCGGGGAAGGTGCCGTTACGCTTCAGGAAATTCTCAGCGTGCACCCGTACGGAAACTCCCTTTGCGTGATTGAAGTTTCCGGTCAGACGATTCTTGATGCGCTCGAGTGGGGCGCGCGCATGGTTCCGGATGAATGCGGCGGGTTCCTGCAGGTATCCGGTCTGACCTACGAGATTCACAGCTACATCGATTCCCCGTGCATTGCGGATGAGAATGACCGGTTCGTCGGGATAGAAGGCGAGCGCCGCGTGAAGAACGTCCTTGTGAACGGACAGCCGATTGATCCCGCGAAGACCTACACGCTTGCGGGACATGACTATATGCTTTTTGAACAGGGCGACGGATTTACGATGTTCGGAGGAGCCGTGATACTACAGGACTGCGTCAAGCTCGACAGCCAGGTCTTGATTGATTATATATTTTATACGCTCGGCGGAGAAATCGGGGAAGCCTATGCAGACCCGTACGGCGACGGGCGGATTCAGATTATAGAGCATTGAAACGGATATTCGGGAGGTTGTGAATGTCTCTGAAACTATCGGATTTGAAGCAATTTGATGAGATTGTCATCCAGTGTCATGACAATCCGGACGCGGACGCGCTGGCGAGCGGGTTCGCGCTTCGAAAGTACCTCGAAGCAGAGGGAAAGAAGCCCCGGTTTATATACGGCGGAAGCAACCCGATTGCAAAAAGCAATCTGGTACTGATGAATGAGAACCTCGGAATTTACTGCGAGCATACGGAGAAACTGACGGCACCGGAGCTTCTGGTTACGGTGGACTGCCAGTACGGAGAGAGCAATGTAACGGTCTTCCCCGCCAAGCAGGTCGCCGTGCTTGACCACCATCAGGTGTCCGGCACGCTTCCCGCGATGAGTGAGGTCCGGAGCAATTACGGTTCCTGTTCCACGGTGCTTTATGAGATGCTCCGTGCCGAAGGCATCGACATCAACGCGGACCGGGATCTTGCGACCGCGCTTTATTACGGATTGATGACGGACACGAGTGATTTCACGGAGATTTCGCATCCGAGCGACCGCGACCTTCGGGACATCGCCATCTTCAACAAAGCATTGATTACGCTGTTTCGGAATTCCAACCTTTCCATTGAGGAACTGCGGATTGCCGGAGACGCTCTTAAGAACACGAACGTGGACGAAGCGCGTTCCTACGGAATCGTGGAAGCCGGACCGTGCGATTCGAACATCCTCGGAATTATCAGCGACATGTTCTTAGAGGTGGACGGCGTAAACTGCTGCGTCGTCTATAACATCCTCCCGTCCGGCGTCAAGTACTCCGTCCGGAGCTGCGTAAAGGAAGTTAAAGCCTGCGAACTCGCGGCTTTCCTTGCAGAGGGTCTCGGCGGCGGAGGCGGGCATCTCGTCAAAGCCGGCGGTTTTCTGAAGAAGGACCTGATCGTAAAGACCGGCGTAAGTTATGAACGCGAGGCGCTGGGCCGTTTCATCGCTTCCCGTCTGGACGAGTACTTCGATACTTCTCTAATCCTTTATGCAGGCGAGTACCGGGCGGATCTTTCCGAGTTCGGACGATTCAAAAAGAAGATGTTCCTCGTCGGATTTGTCCGTGCAGCGGAACTTGCGGAACCCGGAAAGCAGATTGCCATCCGGACGCTTGAAGGTGATGTGGACGTGACCGTCACGGAAGACCTTTATATCATCTTAAACGTAAACGGAGAAATCTATCCGATCCGGAAAGAGAAATTCGACCGTTCGTATAGGCTGAGCGACGAGCCTTACACCTATCCCGGCGAATACGCCCCGAACGTCATCGACAACGAAAACGGGGATCGGATTCCGCTGCTTCCGTTCGCAAGAAGCTGCCTCTCCGTCGGCGGAGACGGCATCTGCGCGAAGGAGATTACCGGCCGCGTGAAGGTATTCACCTCTTGGGATCCCGACAAGTATTATCTCGGCCGGCCCGGCGACTACCTTGCCGTACGCCTGGATGACCTTTCGGATATCTACGTGATTGAGAAGAATATCTTCTTAAAGACATACGAAAAATGGGACGGAGAGAATCAATGATTTACGACGCATTTATCAGCTACCGGCACACGCCGCTTGACATGGAGTTCGCGAAGAAGGTCCATACGGGCCTTGAGACGTACCGCGTTCCGAAATCGGTGCAGAAGAAGACCGGAAAGAAGAAAATCAAACGCGTATTCCGCGATCAGGAGGAGCTGCCGATCGGAAGCGATCTGAACGACAACATCTCGTCGGCGCTCCGCGAATCGGAATTCCTGATTGTCATCTGCTCTCCGGAGACGCCCGGCTCGTACTGGGTTTCGAAGGAAATCGAGACATTTATCGCGATGCATGACCGTCAGCACATTCTGGCGGTTTTGGTGGACGGAGAGCCGGACCAGAGCTTCCCGCCGCTCCTTTTAACCGACGAGAACGGCCATCCGGTCGAGCCGCTTGCGGCCGATGTGAGAGGGACGACGCCGAAGGAACGGAACCGCCGGTTTAAAACCGAGCTGCTGCGTCTTGCCGCGCCGGTTCTCGGCTGTACTTATGATGATTTAAGACAGCGCCACCGCGAGCGGATCGTAAGAAGGAATCTTCTGATTGCGGCAGCGGCGGCAGGCATCATCGCCGTCGCCGGAACGGTATTCGGCATCTATAACGCGGGCGTAGCCAAACGGATGAAGAAGCTGGCGGATTCCAACGCGAAGCTTGCCGACGAGAAGACGCTCCTTGCGGGAGAGAAATCAAGGCTTGCCGACGAGAAAACAAAGCTGGCCGATGAGAAGACGAAACTCGCGGACGAAATTCTTGCCGAGTTCCGTGAGAAGCAGGAAAACCAGTCCCGTTTCTATGCGGAGGAAGCAATGATTCTTCTCGGGGACGGAAACCGGGAAGATGCGGTGCTTGTCGCTTCCGCGGGGCTTCCGTCTGCGGACAATGACCGGCCTTACGTTCCGGAATCGGAGTATGCCCTTGCGGCTGCCCTTCATGCCTATGACTGCGGAAACGAGCTCTCCTACGACCGCATTCTGTCTCATGATCTGAACATCCGATACATGAACACGACCGATGACGCCCGGTATCTCGTTTCCGTCGACAGCGGGGATACGGTGTACGTATGGGATACTGAAACCTGGGAACTGCTTCTGAAGCTTGCGCCTGTTGTTGAAGAGAATTATTCCATTGCACGTCCGATTGCCGTCTGCGCCACAAGAACCGAAGTCATTGTTACCTACCGGAACGCGATAGTGCGGTATGACTACACCGGCACGGAAACCGGCAGGTTCTCTTTCGATGTGACCGTCTCTACCTGTGTGTTTTTTGAAGAACGCGGTCTCGCCGCCTGTCTCGGAATGGAAAAACAGTACCTGATTTCAATTCCGGATTTCAACGTGGTTCGCGAGATTCTGCCCGGCGACCTCGGGCGTTCCGGAACGGACTGCTGTCTTTCAAAGGACGGCCGTTTCTTCGCTTCGGGGATTGTTACGGGAGACGAAGAAAATGCGTGCGTTCTGGTGACGGATCTGACTTCAGACGGCAGCGTCTCATTTGCCGTATCGGAACAATACATACTCAATCTGGCGTTCACGGACGAAGGAAACCTTGCGGCTGTCAGCACGAACACGGATTTTTACTATGACGGCGGAATGAATGCGCTGACGCTCGACGTGTTCAATCCCGCAACCGGTGAGAAACTTTTTTCCGATCCTCTTCCGTTAAATGTGAGGAGCAGCTCGGAGTTTGTCATGCTGATCGAAGCAAACACCTACGAAGAGAAGAGCTGTATCGTGATTGCAATCGACGGCGATATGTACACATTCGACGCGCAAAGCGGTGAACTCTTCACGCACATTGCACTTCCCGGAAACGCAATCTCGCTTAGTATCACGCAGGGAAAAAGCACCGCGTTCATCGGCCTTCAGAGCGGGGAAATTGTCGCGGTGGATACGGTCAGCGGAAGATTCTATTCCTCAAGCGTGGTGTCCACGAAAGCGGATATGCAGGACATGAAAGTGCTGTACGGCGGGATTGTGTTCCGCTGCAAGTCATCCGGCATTGTCTATGTCATGAAATACCATCAGGCGCCCGGAATTCAGGAACTGCCGGAACTTGAGGAGGATTCCATCGGTCTTGCCGTAGCGCCGTCCTCGGAGTACTATGTTCTGGCTGCCCGTCATCATTACGGGTCATTCAGTTTCTATGACCGGGACGGAAAGCAGCTTTTCCTGCTTGAGGGCGATGATTACCCGATTGCGGTCGGTTTTTCCGGCAACACGTGTGTTATGGCATTTTTCGCTCAGATGAAGCTGATCGATCCGCTTCAGGGTACGTCGAGCGTCCTCCGCTATACCGATCTCGGCCTCGCCGAAACTTATACCGGCGCGTCCGTGAGCCCGGACGGGAACTACCTTTCCCTGTGGGGATCGTTCGGGGTTGTTCTTTTCGACCTTACAAAGAAAGAGTGTGTTCTTAAGAAGGACATTTCCGCCTCCTCGGGCTATGCCGCTTTAAGCGGGGACAGACGGAAACTTCTGATCGCGCGTCCCGGAGAACCAGTCACGCTCATCGATACGGAAACGGGCGATATCACGGAATGGGATAACGACTCTCTCCGGCAGGTTTCCGACAACAGCCGGCTTAAGTATCTGAAATGTGACGAAAGCGGGCAATACGTCGCAATGGCGTGTTCGGACGGGTTTGTGCGGATCCTTTCTGCAGCTTCGGGAAGAACCGTACTTACGATTCCTTTGCAGGTCCGTTCGGTCTGCTTCCTCGGCTTTACGAAAGATTCGACGCATATCATCCTGCAGGGCGATGATTACGTCGTACGGATCTACCGCATCTCCGACGGAGTATGCCGGAACAGTTTCGACGCGCCGGCGCCTGTTGCTTACATGATTGAGGACGGGGACTTTATCGCGCTTTGCGACAACTACACGGTGAGTCTTTTGAGCAGCGATACTTTCGGACGGCGCGCTTTCGTGCCTGACGGGGTAACTTATCTTGCTTCCTCTAAGACCTTTATTCTGGTCGACGGAAAGGAAGCGTGGACTACACAGTACAAGGATTACCGGGAGCTTTTAAGAGAAGCGGAGCGGCAGTTCCCGGGAGCGGAACTCAGCGCGGAGAAACGCGTCGCATACAACCTTGAGAGCGGGTCCTGACAGAGGATTGCCACTTGACGATTCTACGGAATAAAGGTACAATGTACCTTTGGAGGCGTGTCTTATAAGCGCCGTGATTGGGGAAAGGCGGGAACACATTATGCAGGTATTGACAGACCATTGGTTTTCATTGCTTATGGCACTCGTTGCGATAGCGATTTTCTCTTCGGCGATACAGTTTCGGAAGTATCGTATCATGATGGCCGGAGAGTCCATCAGCCCGAAGTGGTTTAAGCTGGTCAAGTGGGTCGGCGTAATCGGCGGAATTGTTCTGTTTCTGGTGAACATCAATGCTTTCTGGAACTGGGTAACGCTTGATCTTCTACGGATCATGAAGGAACGCGACGCGGTGCTCGGAGCCGTGATTTACGGCGTGCTTATCCTGATTGCCACGGTTGTTGTCGGCAAGCTCGTCAGAAAGATTCCCGAGCGTTGGTGGAAAGCCGATTCCGCGAAGATGTTTGATGAAGACCAGGTATGCCAGTTCCTTGTAAAGGATGCCGAGGCAGGCGCCAAGGAAATCCTGATATTCCGGAACCGTCTCGAGGGCAGAAGAGGATATTCGTTTGACGTGGACGGATACAACCACGCGGCCTTCTCGGCGGACGGCTGCAAGATGCTTGCCGCTTATATTGTGAGCAAGGTACCCGGCGTGTACGATGTCGAGGAATGCCACGAGGCACAGGGCAAGGGCGGTGCTCCGCAGAGTACTTCGAGCGGCGCGCTCAGTGATAACTCCTATCGGTTCTCGCATATGAGACTCACGAAGAAGAACGGATAAAACAAAATGGAAATAGCAAAAAGTATCATTTCCCTGTTCGGCGGACTTGCCATGTTCCTGTATGGCATGCGTCTCATGGGAAACAGCCTGAAGGAAGGTTCTTCGGGTACTTTTAAACAGGTTATGGGGAAGGTCACGAACAATCCGTTCAAGGCCTTCCTTCTTGGCGTTTTTATTACGGCAATTATTCAGTCATCCACGGCAACGATTGTCATCACATCCGGTCTAGTCGTGGCCGGTGTCATCAGTCTCGATCAGTCGCTCGGCATCATCGTCGGCGCGAACGTCGGTACGACCGTGACCGGTCAGATTTTCCGGCTCCTGGATATTTCGGACGAGTCCGGAAGCTTCATTCAGTTTTTTAAGCCGGACGTCCTGGCGCCGTTTACGCTGACGCTCGGCATCATCTTTCTGATGTTCTGCCGGTTTAAGAAATCGGATCTTGCGGGTCATATCGCAATCGGTTTCGGCATCCTCTTCACCGGTCTTGTTTCGATGACGGCTGCCGTAACGAACTTCAATATGAGCGGCGTATTCGCCCGTATGGGAAGCCACCCGGCGCTCGGGTACGGCGCCGGCGCGTTGGTGGCATTTGTCCTCCAAAGCTCTTCGTCGTCCATCGGTATTCTGCAGGCGTTCTCCGCATCGAGCCCGATTGCGTTCAAAACCGTCGCATTTGTCCTCTGCGGTGTCTATCTCGGTGACTGCGTGACAACCGGTATCGTATGCTTCATCGGAACCAAGCCGGATTCAAAACGGGTCGGCTTGATTAATATCATATATAATCTCGCGAAAACCGCGCTCGTGCTTCTTACCATCGGCATTGCGCATGCGTTAGGCTATCTTGACGGCCTCTGGAACATGCCGCTGAAATCCGGCGGCATCGCCAATGCGAACTCGGTATTCAACCTTGTGAGCGCGCTTGTGCTTCTTCCGGGAATCGGCCTTACGAAGCGGATCAGTCTCCGGATTATCAAGGAGGAGCCGAAGCCCGAGGACCGCTATGCGGACAAGATTGCGGCATTGAACCCGGTATTCTTCTCGACCCCTGCACTTGCTCTGAACAGCTGTTATGACGCTTTGAAGACGATGTTCACAATCGCTTCCGCGAACATCAACAAAGCACTCAATATGTTCCAGGAGTACAGTGAGGAAACGTACGCCGCGATTGACGAAGACGAGGACAGCATCGACCGTCTCGCGGACGCGGTCAGCAATTATCTCGTGCAGCTGTCGCCTCATGTGAACGAAGAAATGCACATCCGCATTCTCGACCAGTACTACAAGGTCGTAACCGAGTTTGAACGGCTCGGCGACCACGCGATGAATCTCGCGGAATCGGCGAAGGGAATGAACGAGCAGGGCATGAAGTTCTCCGATGACGCGCTTCGCGAGCTTCTGGTAATCCGCGAACTTTTGGACTGGATTCTGGAGCACACGAAGAACGCGTTTGAAAAGCGTGACGTTGAGGCGGCACGCCATATCGAGCCTCTTGAAGAGGTTATGGACGATATGATTAATGCGCTCGACGACAACCATGTGGCGCGTCTTCGCGAAGGCCGCTGCACGGTATATGCAGGCACACGGCTTATGGATATCATGTCGAACCTGGAGCGGATTTCCGATACCTGCTCGAACGTCGGCGTTTCGGTTGTGGCCCGTGTCGATCCGGATATGGATACGAAGGCACACTCCTATATCTCTTCGCTCCATCAGGGACAGAACGAGGAATTCAACGAAGAATACCATCGCGCACACGACCTGTACTTTAAGCGTCTTGCACTCATCACGAAGAAGGATGAAGAAGAGAAGAACAACTACGAGAATATTGACGGACAGTTGAGTTTTAAATAGCGCGTAATGCGGGGGCGCCTGCGTTTATAAGGTCCGGGCACAGACCCGGCAAAGGAGGATGGAATATGATTTTTGAGACCGGAGAAGGAGCTCTCATCGCAAGACACGGCGGTGAGACGCTTCGTATTGAGCCGTGGGGAAAAGACTCTTTAAGAGTCCGCGCCACGATGCGCTCGTCGTTCACGGATTATGCGTGGGCGCTTACGGAGAAGGTTCCCGCGTGCAATGCGGAAATCGCCGTCATTAACGCCGGGGACTGGACGGGAGACCCGCTTATCCCGTGCGGAAACCCGGTTGCCGTAATTCAAAACGGCCGCCTGAAGGCGGTTGTGAATTTCGCGGGCGTGATTTCTTTCTACCGCGACGAGAAATTAGTGCTTCGCGAGTATTTCCGTTTCTACGGCGGAACGATATCCCGCGGAAGCCGGTGCTTAAAGATTTCGAACCGCGAATGGAAGGGCGTGATCGGCGGAAGCGATTATGCGCTTACGGTTCGGTTTGATGCGAACGAAGGCGAGAAGCTGTACGGCATGGGGCAGTACCAGCAGCCGTACCTTGACCTCAAGGGGAACATGCTGGAACTCGTGCAGAGAAATTCGCAGAACTCCGTGCCATTTGCCGTATCCTCGCTCGGATACGGATTCCTTTGGAACAATCCGGCAGTCGGCCGCGTGACGTTCGGTAAGAACATCACCGAGTGGACGGCCGCTTCGACCAAGGACATGGATTACTGGATTACCGCAGGGGATAACCCGAAGGCGATTCTTGCGGCCTACTCCGGCGTGACCGGCCATGCGCCCGAATTCCCCGAGGACCGGATGGGACTGTGGCAGTGCAAACTCCGTTACCGCACGCAGGAAGAGGTATTGAGCGTTGCGCGGGCGTATCAGAAGGAAGGAATCAAAATCGACCAGATTGTTATCGATTTCTTCCACTGGACCGTGCAGGGCGACTGGAAGTTCGACACGACGTACTGGCCGGACGTGAAGGCAATGGTCGACGAGCTCCATGCGATGGGAATCAAGGTAATGGTTTCCGTATGGCCTTCGGTGGACCGCAGAAGCGAGAACTTCTACCCGATGTCGGAGCAGGGGCTTCTTCTTAAGACCGAGCGCGGCGCCGGGCAGACCTACGATTTCGAAGGCGACTGCATTGTCATCGATCCGTTCAACGAGCGGACGCGTGACTATGTCTGGGAAATCTGCAAGAAGAATTACTACGACCTCGGCATCGACGGATTCTGGCTTGATAATTCCGAGCCGGACCTTGCCGTGTACGATTTCGATAATTACCGCTATTATGACATGCCGGCGCTTGCGTGCTCAAACATGTATCCGCAGATGTACAGCAGGACCTTTTATGACCCGATGAAGAAGCTCGGGCGGGGGCCGGTTGTCAATCTGCTCCGGTGCTGCTGGGCAGGCAGCCAGAAATTCGGAAACGTTGTCTGGTCGGGCGACGTGCCGAGCACGTTTGAGTCGTTTTATGAGCAGCTGCAGGCAGGCTTGAACATCGGTCTTGCGGGCATTCCGTGGTGGACGACCGACATCGGCGGTTTCATGACGGACGATGTGAACGATCCCGATTTCCGCCAGCTTCTGATTCGCTGGTACCAGTTCGCAACTTACTCGGCGGTGCTTCGCATGCACGGTGACCGCGGCCCTTACAACATTCCGCCGCTTGATAACCGTGACTGGGGCGGCGGGTATCTGCATACCGGCCAGCCGAACGAACTGTGGAGCTACGGAGAAGATAATTACCGGATTATGCGGAAGTATTATGACATCCGCATCGGAATGCATGACTATATCAAAAAGCTGTACGAAGAAGCGCATACGAACGGTTCGCCTCTGATTCGTACCATGTTCTACGAGTTCCCGGACGACGCGAAGTGCTGGGAGTTGCAGGACCAGTATATGTTCGGTGACCGCTATCTGTGCGCGCCGGTCTTCGCTCTGAATCAGTTCAGCCGTGAAGTGTACCTGCCTGCGGGGCAGTGGAAGCTGACCTCGACCGGAGAAGTACTGGAAGGCGGTCGTACGGTAGCCGTTGACGCACCGATTGAATATATGCCGGTGTTTGAGAAAATCGGTTAATTACATCCGGAGCATAATACGGATTCCGTGCAGAAATATGTGACTGTTGTCGGAGGGATTCCTTTGTTTGATGTGACATTTGTTCTTACCGCGATGCTTCTCGGTGTGGCGCTTGCGATGGATGCGTTCTCCGTGTCGCTCGCGGGCGGACTCAATGAACCGAAGATGAAGCGGGAGCGGATGTGCCAGATTGCAGGCGTGTTCGCAGGGTTTCAGGCGCTGATGCCGATTCTCGGTTACGTGCTGGCGCGGACGGTTGCGTCGGTTCTCGATGTGTTCGACAATCTTGTGCCGTGGATTGCTTTGATTCTTCTTTCGGTTATCGGCGGGAAGATGATCTACGAGGGATTTCACCGGAATGGGGACGAGGAACTCCCTGCGGCAAGCGCGAAACTGCTGGTTCTTCAGGGAATCGCGACTTCGATTGACGCGCTGTCGGTCGGATTTACCGTGTTTGAGGAGTACGATTTCTTCGCTGCGGTTGTTGCGGCGCTTCTGATTGCGGCCGTCACATTTGCCGTCTGTATCGCGGGGCTTTTAATCGGACGGAGACTCGGAACCGCGTTCGGCGGCAAAGCCACGATTGTCGGCGGAATCATCCTGATTGTCATCGGGATTCGGATATTCGTTAAGGGTGTTTTTTAGGAGGAACGAAATGCTACCTGATTTTACTAAAATGTTGACGGACGCGGGGCTTCCGGAGATGGTTGCCGCAGTCGCGCTTTTCATCGTCGGACTGCTGCTTCTGATCAAGTGCGGCGACTGGTTTGTGGACGGCGCGAGCGGAATCGCGAAGAAGTTTCATGTGCCGGAGATTCTGATCGGCGCAACGGTTGTCTCCATCGGGACGACACTTCCGGAGGTGATGGTTTCCGCGACCTCTGCTGTCGGCGGACATCCGCAGATTGCATATGGAAATGCCATCGGCTCCATCATCTGCAATACCGCTTTGATTGCTGCGCTGACAATTGCCATCCGGCCTTCGAAGGTGGCACGGAAATCCTTCCTTGCCCCGGTTATATTTTTCTTCGCGGCAGCGGCGCTTTATGCGGGCTCCGCATATTGCGACCACGGCTTCAAAAGACCGGTCGGAATCGCTCTTCTGGTGATTTTTGCCGCCTACATGGTTGTTCTTGTCATGCAGTCCGTACGCGCCATGCGTGAGGCGAAGGAAGGAAAGACGGATGTAAACGTTCCTTCGGAGGTTTTCGGAGACGGAGCGAAGAAGGAGAAAGAACTCTCCGGTGCGGTTTGCGTGCTTCTGCTTTTGATCGGCGCTGCCGGAATTGCGGTCGGAGCGGACCTTTTAGTCAATAACGGAACAATCATCGCTACCGGCATGGGCGTGCCCGAAGCCGTCGTGGCGCTCACATTTGTCGCACTGGGAACTTCGCTTCCGGAGCTGGTGACTGCGATTACGTCGCTTGCGAAGGGTCATGGTGCGTTGTCGCTTGGTAACATTGTCGGTGCGAACCTGTTTAACCTCGTTCTTGTGAGCGGCCTTGCAATCACCTTAAAGCCGTTCGACGTGCCGGCCGACATGAAGATCGGCGGGCAGATTTCATCGCTTGTCGTCGACGTTCCGGTCGCCTTAGGCGTCATGATTATTCTGACCGTGCCGACGCTCCTCCGCGGCAAATTAAGCCGTTTCCAGGGCATACTGCTCCTCGGTATCTACGCAGCCTTCTGCGTATACCAGTTCGTTGCCCCGATGGTGCTGTAGGAAGGCGCGTGGTATAATCCATCCTGCCGAAGTCCCTTTTCAGGGGACGCGTGGTATATTCCATCTTGCCGATGCCACTTTTAGGATGGCGTGCGGTATATTCCATCTTGCTGATGCCACTTTTAGGATGGCGCGTGGTATATTTCATCTTGCCGATGCCACTTTTAGGGTGGCGCGTGGTACCATAAGGCGGGAATGCTCGATTGAGTACCACAATTGTGCTCGGTTTTTGGTACTCAAGTAACAGAAAAGCCGGTTGTAGTACCAACCCGCTGAATGAACCTGAAAAAGAAATGGAACTCAAACCTCGAAAACAGGGGAGTGAGTTCCATTTTTCTTTTAGTTGTGTGGTATTCAAATGGCGGGAAACGGGCTTTGAGTACCAAATATCTGATGGAGGACAGATATCTATGTTTTGCACAGAAAAAAACTGACTTTTCGGTTATTATGTCAATTGAATAACCGATGGAATAAGAGTATATTGAAGCAACCTGATCTCATTATCTATTTCTTGGTATCTGGAAGGCTCATTCCGATCAAATCCATTCCATGGAAAGCTTCAGAAGCAATAGTATCGCTCATAAGGTGAACTAAATTTAGTTGCAAAATGCATTACAAAGTGCTATCATAAAGAAAGAAGGTGTTCAGTTGGGTCAAAAAGAAAAACTGATAAGCAAGTTAAAAATGTGTCCGAAGACGTTCACATTTGACGATGCGGAGGCACTCCTGAACTTTCTCTCATTTCATAGAAACAATAAGGGAAAAACAAGCGGTTCGCGAGTCATGTTTTCGAGTGAAAGATGTGGGATGAAGATATTGCTTCACAAGCCGCATCCGCAGAAAGAATTAAAAGCATATCAGGTTAGAAAACTTGTAGAATTATTAGAACGGGAGGGCTTGATATGAACAACACGATGGAATATAAGGGATATGTCGGCAGCGTTGAATTTTCTGAGGAAGACGGTGTGTTCTTCGGTACGGTTCAGGCAATCCGTTCGCTGATTTCTTACGAGGGGACAAATGCCAAGGATCTTGTTGCAGACTTTCACGCCGCCGTGGATGAATATCTCGAACAGTGTCAAGAGGACGGAACAAAACCGGAGATTCCTTACAAGGGAAGCCTTAACGTCCGTTTCAAGAATAAAGAGAATCACCGCCGTGCCGCACTGTATGCCCTCGCGCATAATCAGACACTGAACAGCTTTATCGAAGAAGCTGTGGAGGAAAAACTGGCAGCAGTGAAGGGGTAAAGTCATTCATATAGTATAGATCAATATAAAAGACTTAGGAGGAAACAAAAATGAAGTACAATTCCGCACAGGCAGCAAAGCTGCTTTCGAAACTCCAGCAGGATTTTGACCGTCTCGCTGTTCTTGAGGCAAATGCGAAGACATTTCTCGCAAGTGTCGGCGAGGACCCGGAATCGGTTCGCCCCGAGTATGACTATGAGGCGACCAAGAAGGAACTCGACGCGCTCTCAAAGAAGATTCGCAAGGTGAAGCACGCAATCAACGCCTTCAATAACACAACCGTTGTTCCGGAGTTCGGCATCACCATTGACGAACTGCTCGTGTACATCCCGCAGCTTTCCGCGAAGAAGGCGAAACTGCGCGGTATGGCAGACACTCTGCCGAAGGCTCGTGAGAACAACTACGGCAAATCCAACATCATCGACTACCGCTATGTGAACTATGACATCAAGCAGGTTAAGGCAGACCTCGATACTGTGACGGAAGAACTGTCGAAGGCCCAGCTGGCACTCGACACGATTAATCATTCGTTGGAATTTGACATCGTATTCTAAAACACTTTCCGTTGCTTTGCGCCTGCATTGGAAACTTTAGTTAACTCATCACGGTTACTGTTTACGGTTAAAGATTATTGCGTTATTCCTTTTTGTTATTTTGTAACCCGGTTATGGTTTAAGGTCTCAAGGGGATAATTGAAATCATATCCAATCAGGGCAGGGCATAAAAACTTCTCGGGCGGCTGAAGTTCGGTTTCAGGCCGCCCATTTTTATATGTCAGTAGCATATCCTTTTTCGTGCAGATTTGCAAAATTTATTTGAAAGGGCCGATTTTACATTTTCCGGAAAATGCGATATAATGCTTTACGTGGGAGCCTTGGCATTGTGCCCGGGCATGTGTGATCGGAGGAAAATGCTATGAAGAGATTACTTACACCGGCACTGGTCCTTGTGCTTTTGCTGTGCCTTACCGCCTGCGGAGATAAGGAAAGCGGCAGGAAGGAAGACAAGGAAGAACAGAAGGAACAGCAGGAGCAGAAGCAGGAACAGAAACAGGAACAGAAACAGGAACAGAAACAGGAGGAAAAGAAGGATACGCCTGTTAAGGAGGATGCGAAAGAGGCGGAGAAGCAGGTCGAAGACGAGAACCTTGCGGAAGAAATCCGGCATTTTGTTGAGGTGGTCGCGTTCTCCGAACCCGCGACTTATGAAATGCTCGGACAATCCGTCCCGAGCGGAGAAAAGGGAATAGATGTTTTACGGCTTGGACAGAACGGAATGGAGTACTGCATTGAAGCACCGCAGCTGAGAGAGTGGTTCGCGGACATATATGGGGATGAAGTTTCCAAGTTCAGTACCAACGTGTTCAAATCTGCCAAATACAGCGCGATGGAGTATACGGTAACCTTCCAAAAGTGCGACGACGAAGCCGACAGTTACGAATACGAAGTCATCGGAACGTGGAAGGAATGAGTCTGTTTTCAGTTCTAAATCATAGAAATGTAAGGGGGAAAGTATATGATTGAGGTGAATAACCTGTCGCATTCTTTCGGAGAAAAGAATGTCCTCAGGAACATTAATCTGAAGATCCGGGAAGGGGAGATTCTCGGGCTGATCGGCGTGAACGGCGTCGGCAAATCCACATTCCTTCGTCTGATGTCCGGGATCCTGACGCCGGAAAGCGGGCAGGTACTTATTGACGGAATCGATGTGCAGAAGGGAGAAGCGCGGAAGAATCTGTTTTTTCTTTCGGATGACCCGTTTTTCGGGACCGGCACGACGGCGGACGAATTGTTTGAATTGTATGAAACTTTTTATCCGAACATCGACCGGAGCGAGTTTACGCAGCTGATGAGCATTGCGGGGCTTCAGAGGGACAGCGCGCTGTCGAAATTCAGTAAGGGCATGCGCCGGCAGGCCTTTACGGCCTTGGCATTTGCCGTGTCGCCGAAATATCTGCTTCTCGACGAATCATTCGACGGGCTGGATCCCGTGGCACGCGAGAGGTTCAAAAAACAGGTTCGGAAAACCGCGGGAAATGGGAGCACGATTATTATATCAAGCCACGCGCTTTCGGAGTTAGACGGCTTCTGCGACAACTACCTGGTCCTTTCCGAATCGCGTCTGATTTCGCCGGAAACCGTGGCAGAGAAGATGCGCAATATGTACAAGTTCCAGATCGTGTTTGAGAAGGAACCTCATCATTCGCTTTTCGACATTCTCGAGCCGCAGCAGGTTCATATCGTCGCCCGTGTCGCCACGGTCATTGTGTCAGGCGACAAGGATGAAATATCGGCTAAGATTGAGGGACTTCACCCGCTCCTTTATGACTGTCTGTCGATGGAAGGCGGAGAGGGGCTTTTGAATACCGTTACGGAACTCGCGGAAGGGGGTGAGCCCGTATGACGGAAGCATGGAGATATTTCCGATATCATCTTCGGAAGAGTACGCCGAAGCTGATTATTGAGCTGATGATGGTGTTCGTGGTGCTGCTTCTGATTCCGAGATCATCGACCGAAGAAACACTGATTGTTGTCGAACTGATGATTTCCGGCACCATGATGGCTATTCTGATGCCGTTTCAGGAATTCGCGGAGTTTAATAACCGGAGAAACCTGGATACATGGTTTTCCCTTCCGATTGACCGCATAAAACTCGGTTTCATTCATTATCTGAACGGGGCGCTGCAGATCGGCAGTGTGGTAACCTTTATGGCTGTAGGACTTCTGTTCCGTTCGGAGGCAGACAGCATTGTGTACTACGGAATGTACGCCCTTTTGTACCTTACCGTTCTTATAATGAGCCTTCTGTTATACGGATTGCTTTGCCTTGCGTTCACAAGCGCCAATACGACCAACGACGGAAGCACGTTCGTTCTTGCTTATATCTTTCTTCCTTCGGCTGTTAATTTGGCTCTGACGATGACGGCAGAGAGACTCAGCCTGTGGGATTGGCATATGGATTCGCTCGCGCTCGGAATGATCGGAAGCCTTTTCGGAATGGAATCCGGTTTTGCACTCGGAATCGGGAGAGACGGGGCAACGGTTGGCGAGATTATTCCGGACAGCTGGTTTGCCTCAAGACTTATCCTGAATATTCTGATCTGCATCGCCGCCACGGTCGTGATGCTTTATAACTTCCGTAACCGCCATGCGGAGAAGGTCGAAGACATCTCGGACTCCTGGTTCGGATACCGCACGCTGATTCCAATCTACGCTTTCTGTGCGGCGTTCTTTACTTACTCCTTCGCGGGATCCACGCTGCTCGGACTCGTGCTGATCATCTGCTACATGGGTTATCGCAGAGGCTCGAAGCTTCACAAGTCCGACTGGGCGGTGATTGCAGGGTATTTTGTGCTGTCCTTCTGTGCGTGCGGCCTGGCGAAATAGGCATCAAGTGATGCAAATTCGGGTGTATTGCCCTTGAATTGCGCTGATGTGGTACTCAACTCGACTTCTTTGCGAATGGGTACCACGTCAGCGCTCTCTTTTTGGTACTAAAGTGATGGAAATCGGGACGAGGGTACCAATCACGCAAACCCATTGAAGAAGCGGATGGTACTCAATCCGGCATTACAAGAGACATGGTACCATTTTTAAGCTTGAAGAGTGGTACTCATCTTAGAAAAAAGGCCTTTGAGTACCAAATCTGTTTCTTTTCTGTTTCATACTGATAGTCATCTGTCCCGTTTCGGTGTCGAAGCAGTAACGAAATAAACTTAGATTGCAAAACACTTATATTTCTGTTATTATTACAGCGTAGGGGAGACCCTGCGCTGTATTTTGGTGCGCCAAAACGCGCCTCAGAGAAAGGGGAATGCCGAAATGTTCAGTTTTACAACCAATATCGGTATCGATCTCGGCACGGCCAATGTGCTTGTATATATAAAGGGAAAGGGTGTCGTTTTAGAGGAGCCTTCGGTTGTGGCTTATGACCGCGACACCAGCAAGATTAAGGCAATCGGTGAGGAAGCGAGACAGATGCTCGGAAGAACGCCCGGAAACATCGTTGCGGTGCGTCCGCTTCGCCAGGGCGTAATCTCGGATTACTCGGTAACCGAGCGTATGATCAAGTACTTCATCCAGAAGTCCATCGGTAAGCGCCGCTTCAATAAGCCGCTTGTCAGCATCTGCGTGCCGAGCAGCGCGACCGAGGTGGAGAAGAAGGCAGTAGAGGACGCGACCTACGAGGCCGGCGCCCGTTTCGTTAAGATTATCGAGGAGCCGATTGCGGCGGCAATCGGAGCCGGAATTGACATCAGCAAGCCGTGCGGCAACATGGTTGTCGACATCGGCGGCGGCACGACCGATATCGCCGTGACCAGTCTCGGCGGCGCCGTAGTCAGCACATCGGTCAAGGTGGCCGGCGACGACTTCGACGAAGCGATTGTCCGCTACATGAGAAGAAAGCACAACCTTCTGATCGGTGAACGCACCGCTGAGGAAGTAAAGATTAAAATCGGCGCCTGTTACGCGCGTCCTGAGACGCTTTCCATGGAAGTGCGCGGCCGTAACCTCGTAACCGGTCTTCCGAAAACAATCTCGTTAACGAGCGAGGAGACCGAGGAAGCGCTCCGCGAGACGACCTCACAGATTATCGAGGCGATTCACCAGGCGCTTGAGAGCACGCCTCCGGAGCTGGCGGCGGACATCGCGGACCGCGGTATCGTACTGACCGGCGGCGGTTCCCTTCTGTACGGCCTTGAGGACCTCATTGAAGAGAAGACCGGCATCCGCACCATGACCGCCGAGAACCCGAAACTCTGCGTGGCAATCGGAACGGGACGGTACGTGGAGATGATGAACAGCCACAACCGGAAGAAACTGTCCATCACCTGATTGATTTTTGGCATTTACCGGGGACATAGCGGATGGCTGTCCCATCATACGGACGGAACATATGGAACAGCGCGAAGGCTATATTGAACATATCAAATACCAGAATCCGGACAACGGCTACACAATCTTCACTCTCTCCATGACGGGGGATGAGGAGGAATTGACCTGCGTCGGAAACTTTCCGGTAATCAGTGAAGGCGAGTATGTCGTCGTTGAAGGCAATATGACCGTGCACAGCATGTACGGCGAGCAGATGCAGGTCACCGGATTTACGGTGAGCATCCCGAAGGACAGCCTCTCAATGGAACGGTATCTCGGTTCGGGAGCCATCAAGGGCATCGGCCTGACGATGGCGTCGCGAATCGTGAAAAAGTTCGGCGACAGCACCTTCCGCATCATCGAGCGCGAGCCCGAGCGACTCGCCGAAATCAAAGGAATCAGCGAACGAATGGCCCGCGATATCTATGCCCAGTTTAAGGAAAAACAGGGCATGCGCGAGGCCATGATGTATCTTCAGAGGTATTCGATTACCGGCTCTCTCGCCGTGAAGATTTATAAGCAGTACGGCGCGGAGATGCGGAACGTTTTAGAGAAGGACCCGTACCGCCTGACCGAGGATATCTCGGGCGTCGGCTTCAAAACGGCCGACGTGATTGCAATGAGCATGGGAATTCAGGCGGATTCGGAGAACCGGATCCGTGCGGGCGTCCTGTACGCGCTGCAGCTTGCGGCGCAGTACGGCCATGTCTACCTGCCGGAAGGGGAATTGTACCGGTATTGCATGGAGCTTCTCGGCGTGCCGTTTGAACTGCTTGAGCATATCGTGAATGAGCTGACGGTCGATAGGAAGCTTATCGCCAAGACGAAGGATTCCGCAGACGGAAGCGAAGAGCGGCAGGTGTACGCGGCAGTGTCCTTCTTCACGGAGCTCGGTGTGGCACGGATGCTTCACGACCTGAACCGTCTTGACGAAATCAGCGAGGAAGCGGTCGCAAGGCAGCTCGAAAAGATTGAGGACAACCTCGACATCGAACTCGATGACATACAGCGGCGTGCCGTTTTTGAAGCGGCGCGGAGCGGCGTCTTCATTCTGACGGGCGGTCCCGGTACCGGTAAGACTACTACGATCAATGCGATTATCTCCCTTTTCGAAAGCAAAGGGCTTCAGATTCTTCTGGCGGCGCCGACGGGGCGTGCGGCCAAGCGCATGACCGAAGCGACCGGACGCGAAGCGAGAACGATTCACCGGCTTCTCGAGGTGTCCCGCATGACCGAAGAGAACGGCGAATTCCGGCGCGGCATGTTCATGCGGAATGAGGACAATCCGCTCGAAGCGGACGTTGTCATCATCGATGAGATGTCGATGGTCGATATCTACCTGATGAACGCTTTATTGCATGCGATTCCGGTCGGGACGCGGCTTATCCTTGTGGGCGATTCGAACCAGCTTCCGAGCGTCGGGCCGGGCAACGTACTTCGGGATATTCTCGCAAGCGGCGCATTTCCCTTCGTGTGCCTGACGAAGATCTTCCGCCAGGCCGAGGAGAGCGACATTATCGTCAACGCGCACAAAATTAACAACGGCGAGGACATCCGCCTCGACAACAAGAGCAAGGACTTCTTTATGATGCGGCGGTCGGATCCGCAGGTGATCATCCGCGAAGTCTGTGCGCTTGTAAGGGATAAGCTTCCGAAATACGTCGGGGCGTCTGCGGCGGACATCCAGGTGCTGACCCCGATGCGGAAAGGCGAGCTCGGCGTCGAAAACCTGAACCGCGTGCTGCAGGAATTCATCAACCCGCCCGAGGACGGAAAGCAGGAGCACGAAACGCACGGTGTGTGCTTCCGCGAGGGCGACAAGGTCATGCAGATCAAGAATAATTACCAGATGGAGTGGGAAGTCAGGAGCGCGCGCGGAATCGTAAGGGATGCCGGCACCGGAATCTACAACGGCGACATCGGGATTATTAAGAGTATAAACCGCTTCGCCGAAGAGATGGAGATTCAGTTCGACGACGGGCGGACCGTGCAGTACCCGTTCGGCTCGCTTGAAGACCTTGAGCATGCCTACGCGGTGACGATTCACAAGTCGCAGGGAAGCGAGTACCCGGCAGTCGTTTTGCCGATTCTGTCCGGGCCGAGGATGCTTCTCTCGAGAAACCTGTTATATACGGCGGTAACGCGTGCCGTCAGTTGTGTGACGATTGTCGGAAGCGACGAAATGATCCGCCACATGATTAAAAACGCGAACGAGCAGAAGCGGTACACCGGTCTTTGCGACCGGATCCGGGAGATTACAGCGTAAGGTGCCGCAAAGCGGCACGGAATTCCGAAAGGAGAGACTATGGACACTACACTCGTGATTATGGCAGCAGGCATGGGCAGCCGTTTCGGCGGAGGCATCAAGCAGCTCGAAAAAGTCGGACCGAGCGGCGAAATCATTATGGATTACTCCATTTACGCAGCGAAGGAGGCAGGCTTTAACAAAGTTGTCTTCATAATCCGGCGCGACCTCGAGGCGGATTTCCGCGAGATTATCGGAAACCGCATTGAGAAGTACATCGATGTGGAGTATGTCTTCCAGGAGATGG
>CAMZEW010000010.1:0-26548 GCA_947305875.1 uncultured Lachnoclostridium sp. | reverse complement strand
GCATGTCAACGGAACCGAACAGGTTGAGGGCGGTCTGGAACACGATCATCGAAGTGGCCGAGCAGGCTGCAATCGTGTAGTAGCTGGAGCGGCTCATGCGGCAGGAGCGGATTGCGAACCAGGCGAGCGCGATGATACAGAGCACGATCAGAATGCCCGTAATAAGGCCCCATTCCTCGCAAACGAGGCCGAAGACAAGGTCGGTGTCGCTTGCCGCAACGCGCTTCAAAAAGCCGTTTCCGGGTCCGACGCCGAGCATGCCGCCCGATGCGATTGCGGTCATGGTCCTAGTCTGCTGGTAGCCGCCCGAAGAGGCGTTCTCCCAGGCATGCCGCCAGGTCGCGAACCGTTTCCAGATGTAAGGCTTTGCGAGCAGAACCATAAATCCGCCGGAGACAGCGCCGCCGCACACGAGAATCAGCGTCGCGAAGTCGCCCGAGCGGAGATAGGATATGACGAGAAAAGTGATGAAAAAGATTGCAGCCGTCCCGAAATCGCTCATAAGACCGAGAAGCGCCACCATTACAAAGGAAAGCGCCATGAACATCGTCAGGTTACGTTTCCGGAACAGTCGGTCAAGCGTTGCTGCGCCGGCGAAGATGTAGCATAGCTTCGCAATTTCGGACGGCTGGAAACTGAAGCCTCCGATCCGGACCCAGTTGGTCGCGCCGTATTTCGTATGTCCGAGAACCAGCGTGATCATCAGAAGCCCGATGCCGGCTGCGGCCGCGGACCAGCGTAGTTTTTTGACGAGATTCAGGTCCCTAAGCACGATTCCGAGTGCGAGATACAGAATCATGCCGACGATGATAGAAGCCACCTGTTTATAGAGCAGGGTATAGTTGCACGAGGCGGTCACGGAGAGTGATACGGTCGTCAGGAAGAAGGCCATCAGTTCAAGCTCAAACCCGATGATTCCGGTGAACCGCATCAGCAGGAAATAAGCCCACATTGCAGCCGTAAGGACTAGAAAAGTTGGAATGATATAAGGAGCGGCAGGGACCTGCTTCGAGATGACGAGCTGGAAGCAGAGAAGCACCTGCAGAATCGTAAGAAGCAGTACAAGCGCCCACGGGGCAACAGGGCGGACCTTCTTGCGGCTTTCGTTCGTCTGCAGTTTTTCTTCTTCGCTGATTGGAAGAAATTGCAGTTCGCAGTCGCCGAGCGTGATCCGGTCGAAGTAAGTGACCGGTGCGTCACTTTCGATTTCGTTCCCATTTACCGCAGTGCCGCACTTACTGTCGAGGTCATAGATATGCCACCGGTCCTCCGCGTCGCGAGAAAGCACCGCATGCAGGCGGTTGACGGATGAGCCGGACAAAGAAACGTCCGCGGATCCGGAGCGGCCGAGGATGTTCTCCCAGTGCTTAAGCCGGACAATCTTACCGTTCGGAAGCCTGAGCATGGCAAACACTTCGGGCGTCTTCGGGAGGTTAAAAAGGGAGAGTACTGCGGCCGAAAGGACCAGAATCGCAATGATCGGAAAGACAACGCGACAGAACCCGGTGTACACGGAAGTGAACCCGGGGTTCGCGTCAAGAACCAGTTTGATTAAGTTACATAATGCTTTCATTCCACTGCTCCGAAGTAGCTGAGTAAACATCCCACCCAGTTTATTATATCACATTCGGGCAGAAAAGGGAAATATTCATGAGTTTTGGCTTGTTCTTATATATTTTGTCTATTTGAAATCCTCCCAGTTTTCACGGATTCTAATGGAAAACGCCCGGCTTTTACGGATTTTAACGGAAAACGTCCGGCTTTTACGGGTTAATGGTATCAATCGGTTCATAAATCCTTGTGTGGTACCACTCTTTTCGTCAGAAATGGAACCCTTTTTCTGATAATGACCGATTGAGTACCAGAACGGAAGGCCGGCTCGCTTCACAGGCTTTTGAAATATGGTACCCTTGGCAGGAAAAAGCAGGATGTGATACCAAATCTTTGCCCCGGATTGGTACTCAATTGCTTTAGGATAGAATTGAATACCACAAAACACAATCACGCGGCGCCGCTATACTACGTATAGCGGGTATCAGCACACCTTGACAGGTGCACTGATAAAAAACCCTAAAGAAACGGAGAAGTGAGGTGTTCTTATGGACAATATGAAACAGATCCGCTGGGGCCTGATTGTACTCAGCATTTTCAGTCTGATTGCTGTTTTCCTGCCGCTGCTTGAGTTGGATGGTTTGTTGTTTGATTATTCCATCAGTGCATGGAACATCATCACGCAGGCATTCGGGGAAGATGCAGAGATAGAGGGAAAGATTCTTCTCGCGGTTATCTGCGGAGTGCTTCTGATTCTTATTGCAGTCGGCCACATTCTGAAGCTGCTCGGTATTCTCGGGGAAAGATTCCGGGACAGCCGGATGTATAGTTTAATCCTTTCTTTAGCCCAGCTGGTATGCCTCGCCGGATTCGTGGGACTAATCGTCGGGGAAGGAGATATGGATGATCTCGAACTGAACATTTTGTTCTCACTCCTTACGCCCTGGTTATATATATGGTTCATTGCGACCATTGTGATGGTTTTCCTCTCGCTTAAACTGCAGGAGACCGTGAATGTTTATACGCCGGCAAATGTGATGTTCCGTCCCACTGCATCCTTTTGTACGAAATGCGGCAAGGCACTTACTACTCAGGATGTATTCTGTCCGTCATGCGGAGCCCCTTGTAAGAAATAGAACGTTAGATACTATGAGGGAAAGGAGAGCGGCTTTATGGAAGAAAAACAGCTTGGCGAAGCGCTGAATGCGTTGTATGATATGGAAAAGGCAAACTATCAGACGTCCCGGATGATAAGAAGTATCAAAGCCAGGTGTGATAAATTGCGGATCCCAAAAAAGTTTGAACCGATAGATACGGTGTTTTGGAGCAGCCGGATGCAGGATGACTTTTTTGGAAAAGCCTTTGAATGGGGTTTGGGCATAATTGCTGCGATATTCTTTATCCTTTTGTGGAACTATTTGGATGATGCCTTCTATATTAATCCTCACGGATTGGCTGCATACGCATATCTTTTTGTCGGGTTTACCGTTGTCGGAATTCTCACCATGGGAGTTGCTTACTTGGGAGGGGTTCTCGGTGAAAAAGTGGATCATGCTCTGTATGAAAAGCAGATTGAACCGCTCAAACAGGCATGGATTAAGCAAAAACAGGTTGAGGTTGAGAAACAAAGAAGGGCAATAGAGTCGGATAAAAAGCGTCTGGCGTACGAAGAGATCATATATCGCGAATTGAAAGAGGAAGAAGGGCAGTTGTCCGAATTATTACGAAAAGACGAAGAAGCCGTTCTCAGAATGTATAACGCTGTCGGAATCGGAAATGATTATCGGAAACTGATTCCCATGCGGTATATGTCGGACTACTTTAATCTCGGAATATCAAGGCATTTAGACGGAACGGACGGCTTATACTTTCTGGTTCGGAAGGAGCTTCGCGCGGACCAGTTCAACGCGTCGCTTCAGGAAATATCAAACAAACTGGACACACTTATCAACAAACAAAGCGATATCTATCGTGAGCTATGCGATATGAATCGGAATTGTCAGGACCTTATTACGAACCTGATTGAACACGCGGAATGCGTTGCCAGCGTTGCCACTACGGCAGCCAGCGACGCTATGAAAGCGATTGCTAAGAACAATACAAAAGCCGCAGAGTACATCGCGTCACGAATAGAAACAACAAACTCTTATCTGGCACTTGAGACGTTCCGGCATTATGCGTGTTAATTACGGCAGGTGATTTTATGTTCAAGCGAAACGGAAAAGTAGGGAAAACAGTTATGCGATTGTCTTTCGTGATGATTGTTGTCTTCCGAGTGCTTTCCTTGACGAAAACACCTGCAACGGGCGCAGGTATTGAGACGCTTTCCTTAACCGGAACATTTTATCAGTCTGATGCAAGACAGTTTTTGAATTTGATCAATGATTTTCGTCTTGGAGACGAAGCGTGGTATTGGTCTTCGGATAACACAACGAAGATTTATGCCGAGGGGCTTACTCCGATGACATGGGATTACACTCTTGAACAAATCGCCATGCAGCGTGTTGTGGAAGCGGCAGTCAGTTTTTCTCATGAACGGCCTGACGGAACGGACGGCTTTTCTTATACCATTAACGGAACACATTCCTGGGGAGAAAACCTCGCAGGCGGTCATGCATCTGCGCAGAGCACATTTGTCCAGTTAAAAGAAGATGAAGAATATAGTGACGGGCAGATGCATAGAAGGAATATGCTTGCTGCAGGATTTACCGCATTTGGGGCAGCGCATTTTTCCTATAACGGTTATCACTACTGGGCAATTGAGTTTGGTTACAGCAACAGCGGAGCGGCAGACACCGGGGTTATAAACGGAACGTATACAAGAGAAGTGAAAGCGGACTCCGGTAAATTATCCGTACATGCGGTTCTCACGTTGGTTGCTGATGATTCCGATGCAATCTATCTCGATTACGGTAAATCAAAAGAGAATCCGTTTGGTGTCAATGCGTATATGCGAATGCCTGACACATGGGGAACAGGAGTAACGATTCCTTCATCGGAGTACTCCGTTACATGGTCATCGGAAGATGAAAGCGTTCTTCGCATTGAAGGGAAAAGGCTGTACGGTGCGTCAGCGGGACTTGTGGATGTCAGCGCTAGTATCATGTATCGCGGGAAGACGATTCCGGCCGAAGGAATCGGATCAATTCAGGTAAAATCACTTGATATTACATATATTGACCGACCTGAAATCCCTGATCAGAAGTATACAGGATCAGAAATACGGCCGCTTCTTCCGGTATATGTTAACGGAGTTCTTTTACAGGAAGGCCGGGACTATGATGTTGAGTACTGGCATAATATTGAACCGGGTGTGGCTGTCTTTCGTATATATGCGAAAGGCAACTATCGTGGAGAAACGGGATGGAGTTTTCAAATTGTCGCGGATCCGACGCCAACGCCTTCTCTCAGCCCGACGCCGACTCCCGGGATAATGATTTGGGAAACAGATATTGAGCCGATTCCGGATCAGACGTATACCGGAAAGCAGATATCTCCGACTTTAAAAATCTCTTATAACGGCCGGCAGTTGATCCCGGAACAGGATTATACCTTCAGTTACGGAATGAACATTGAACCCGGACAAGGATATGTGAATCTATGGGGTATCGGAGAATTTGACGGATCGACAAGGATTTTCTTTAATATTGTGAAAGCCGGACAACCGACGCCGACGGGTAAGCCGGGCGTCACGCCGACCAATGTGCCGACACCGACATCCGTGCCGCGCGTTACTCCTGGAAAAGGAGTAACGGAGGTACCGACGCCGACCGTCGAACCGGGCTTGAGTCCGTCGCCGGAGATAAGTGATACCCCGGAACCGAGCGAAGAGCCGGAGATTAGTGAGACTCCCAGCCCAAGTGCGGAACCGGAGACCAGCGGGATTCCGGAACCGACCGAGAATCCGACCGCGGTTACATACGCACCAAGTCCCTTCCCGACGGAAGCTGTACCGTCGATTTCCGCCCCGAATCCATCGATGACTCCGACTTCGGAACAAACAATCCCGACGGTATCACATTTGCCCGAACCTGAATCCGGTGTGCAGAAACAGCACGCCCATGGGCCTTTGATTGTATGGATTCTTCTTATTGTGATTGTGGTTTCCTTTATTCTCTTTCTTGTTTGGAAATGAAAAGCACCCGCTCCGAAAGCGGATGCCTTATGATTTGAGTTTAGCTCTAATGAGCCGCCTCTCCCGTTGGCAGACGGGAGAGGATTTTTTTATTTCGGCGAAAAGCAAAAGAAAAAAGGAAATTTCCCTTTCACGCGGAATAAAGTCTTTAGAACACTTTCTTCGGAGAGGAGGGGCTGCCGTTATGGAAAATATCCGGATTATGCTTGAGCGAAGGGAACATGAGATGCTGAGCCCTTATGCGACGTTCTCGGACTGCTCGAAGGGCAGGGAGCGGGAGGAGCCCCAGTGCGACATCCGCCCGATGTTCCAGCGGGACCGGGACCGTATTATTCACTCGAAGGCATTTAGGCGGCTTAAGGACAAGACGCAGGTCTTCCTGACGCCGAACGGGGACCATTACCGGACACGGCTTACCCACACGCTTGAAGTTTCGCAGATTGCGCGTTCGATTGCGAAGGCGCTTCGGCTTAATGAGGATCTGACCGAGGCAATTGCGCTCGGACACGATCTCGGGCATACGCCGTTCGGACATGCCGGCGAGCGAGCGCTCCGAAGAGTCTGCGAGGGCGGCTTTGAGCATAATGAGCAGAGTGTCCGCGTGGTGCGGCTTCTTGAGAAGGACGGGCTCGGCCTGAACCTCACCTACGAGGTCATCGACGGAATCCGAAATCACCAGACAGCGGGCAATCCGTCGACGCTTGAGGGGAAGATTGTACGGCTTTCCGACAAGATTGCCTACTATAATCATGATATTGACGATGCCATTCGCGGACAGATTATACGCGAGGACGACATACCGAAGGACCTGACCGATTATCTCGGCCATTCGCTGAAAGACCGTCTGAACACGATGATTCACGACGTCATCAGCGAGAGCTATGACCAAAATGACATCCGCATCAGCGGAGCGATGACGCAGGCGATGCAGGACCTCAGAAGATACATGTTCGGGCAGGTTTACACAAACCCGACCGCCAAGGGCGAGGAAAGCAAAGCCGAAGCGATGGTGGAGTATCTGTTCGGATATTACAAAAAGAACGAGGAAGTACTGACCGGCGAATACCGGAAGCTTCTTGAAAGCGGCGAGACGCTTGACCGCGTTGTGGCGGATTATGTCGCCGGAATGACCGACAAGTACGCCGTTACGAAATTCACGGAGCTGACCGTCCCGAAGGCTTGGGGGATTTATTGAAATTACCATCCCGAAAACAGAAATACATCACGAAGTCATCAAATCGACGAGGTGCTAATGTACTACGAAGACAGCATTATCGATGAGGTGCGAAGCCGAAACGACATCGTACAGATCATCGGCAGCTATGTAAAACTGAAACGCGCGGGCAGCAATTACCAGGGGCTCTGTCCGTTCCACAGCGAGAAGACGCCGTCATTCTCCGTCAGCCCGTCGAGGCAGACTTACAAATGCTTCGGCTGCGGCAAAGGAGGCAACGTCTTCACGTTCCTGATGGAATACGAAAACCTGTCTTTCCCGGAAGCGCTTAGAACGCTTGCCGAACGGGTCGGAATCCGGCTTCCGAAAGCCGAACTCAGTGAGGAAGCCAGAAGGCAGGCAGACCTCCGCGCGAACCTTCTGGAACTCTATAAGAAGGCCGCCACATATTACTACCGGAAGTTCTATTCCGAGGACGGCAAGTACGCCCGCGATTACATCATAGGCCGCGGACTTTCTGCCGTCACGATGAAGAATTTCGGCATCGGTTACAGCGACGGAACGCTCTATCGATACCTGAAGGAAGAAGGTTACCGTGACGAGTTCCTCGCGAAGTCGGGACTCTTCACATTTGACGAAAAGCGGGGCGTGAACGACAAGTTTTTCAACCGCGTCATGTTCCCGATATTTGATACAAACGGCAAAGTCATCGCGTTCGGCGGCCGCGTCATGGGGGACGGGCTTCCGAAATACCTGAACTCGCCGGAGACGCTGATTTTCGATAAGAGCCGGAATCTGTACGGTATGCATCTTGCAAGGCGAACGAAACAGCCTTACATGCTTCTGTGCGAGGGTTATATGGACACGATTGCGCTTCACCAGGCAGGCTTTGACAACGCGGTCGCATCGCTCGGCACATCGCTTACGGGCATGCAGGCGAAGCTGCTGTCGAGATACACGAAAGACGTTGTCATCACTTACGACAGTGACGGCGCGGGACAGAAGGCGGCAAGCCGTGCGATTCCGATTCTTTCGGAAGCGGGAATCCGCACGAGAGTATTAAACATGTCGCCGTATAAAGACCCGGACGAGTTCATAAAAGCGCTCGGAAAGGAAGCCTACGAGGAGAGGATTAAAGAAGCAAGTGCAAGCTTCACCTACGAGGTGGAGGTGCTCCGTTCAAAATACGATCTGAACGATCCGAAGCAGGAAACGCAGTTTGAAACCGATGTCGCAAACCGGATTCTCGAATTTTCGGAAGACATCGAGCGGACCAATTACATGAAGGCGTTCTGCCGGGATTACAACGTGGATTACAAGGAATTCCGGTCATTCTTCAATAAACTCGGGGCACAGGCGGAATTCAAGAAGACCGAGAGGACCGCTTTCACGCCGGAATTTGCCGACGAGCGGAAGGCCGCCAAAGCGGACACGGCCGTACGGAAATCCCAGCGGATTGTGCTGACGCGCTGCGCGGAGGAACCGGCGTTTATTTCTAAGATTCAGCCGTATCTCACCGCGGATGATTTCGAAGAGGGAACCTACCGGGAGGTGGCACGGATTCTGTTTGAACAGTTCGAACGGACCGGCAAAGTCGACCCTGCGGGAATCATAAGCCGCTTCGAATCGAAGGAGGAGCAGACGCTCGCCGCGGAGCTTTGCGAGACAAGGCTTGTGGAGAACACGGACGGCGCGGAGGAACGCCGCAAGGAGTTCGCCGACAGCGTCCGAAACATCCTTACGGAGTCGCTCGACCGGAAGAAGGAAGCGGCGCAGGCAGCCGGCAACGGCACCGAAATGTTACAGATTGTGAAGCAGAAAAAAGAACTCGATAAAATCCGAATGAAACTGATGCAGTAAAACGACGGAAAGGGGAACAACATGGCAAGAAAGAAAGCACAAACAGAGGCAGAGCAAACAGTCACCGAGGTTGTGACCGAAGCGGAAAATGTGACGGAAACCGTTGCAGCTCCCGCGGAAGAAGTGAAACCGAAGAGAACCTGCAAGCGGAAAGCAAAGGCTGAGGAACCGGCGGCAGAAGCTGCGGCAGAAGCTGCGGCAGAAACCGTTGAAACTCCCACGGAAGATGTGAAGCCGAAGAGAACCTGCAAGCGGAAGGCGAAAGCGGAAACGGCAGCAGTTGAAGAGACCGTTACGGAAGCACCCGCTTCGGAAGAAGTGCCTGCGGAAGTAACTGCGGAAGCTCCCGAAGAGGAGCCCAAGCCGAAGAAGACCTCTAAGAAGAAGGCAAAGGCCAAAACCGAAGAGCCCGAGGAAGAATTCGTGCCGATTCCCGTGCCATTTGTCGCAGAGACCGAGGAAATCCGTCCGGATGCCGCAATGACGGCCGACGAAGTCGAGACCGCGCTCGAGGACGAGTCCGCGGACATCGACGTCGAGAAGAAAGATGAAGGCATGATGCGGTTCCAGGAGAAACTGAAGGAACTGTCCGCATTTGCCAAGAAGAAGAAAAACGTTCTCGAGTATCAGGAAATCGTTGATTTCTTCAAGGGCATCGAACTGCAGCCCGGCAGCATGAACCGGATTTACGATTATCTTGAGAGCACCGGCGTTGACATACTCCGTGAGGAGACGATGGCAGAAATTGATGACGTGCCGATTCTCGATGACGAGGACGAGCTTGCCGGCGAGGATCTCGAGACGCTTGAGAGCCTTGAGAATTTCGAAGAACTTGACCTGACGGTTCCCGAAGGCGTCAGTATTGAAGACCCCGTCCGTATGTACCTGAAGGAAATCGGTAAAGTTCCGCTGCTTTCGGCCGATGAGGAAATCGAACTTTCGAAGCGTATGGAGGAGGGCGACGAAGCCGCGAAGAGACGGCTTTCCGAAGCCAACCTGCGTCTTGTTGTCAGCATTGCGAAGCGTTATGTGGGACGCGGCATGCAGTTCCTTGACCTGATTCAGGAAGGCAACCTCGGCCTCATTAAGGCCGTCGAAAAATTCGATTACCGCAAGGGCTACAAATTCTCGACCTACGCGACCTGGTGGATCCGTCAGGCGATTACGAGAGCCATTGCCGACCAGGCAAGAACGATCCGTATCCCGGTCCACATGGTGGAGACGATTAACCGTCTGATCCGCGTGCAGAGACAGCTCTTACAGGATTACGGCCGCGAGCCGAGCCCCGAAGAAATTGCGAAGGAGATGCGCATCCCCGTGGAGCGCGTGCTTGAGATTCAGAAGATTTCGCAGGAGCCGGTTTCCCTCGAGACACCGATCGGCGAAGAGGAAGACAGCCATCTCGGCGATTTCCTGCCGGACGAGCACCTTCCGATGCCGGCCGACGCCGCTTCGTATTCGATGCTCCGCGAGCAGCTTTACGAAGTGCTTCAGACGCTTTCCGACCGTGAGCAGAAGGTTATCCGCCTGCGGTTCGGTCTTGACGACGGGCGCCAGCGCACGCTTGAGGAAGTCGGTAAGGAATTCGACGTAACGCGTGAGCGTATCCGTCAGATTGAGGCGAAGGCATTAAGAAAGCTTCGTCATCCGTCGAGAAGCCGTAAACTCCGCGATTATCTGGAGTAATACATGAGATTATCAAAACGAATGCATATGGTAGCCGATATGGTCCGCCCCGGAAACGTTCTCGCGGACATCGGCTGCGACCACGGATACCTGTCCGTCTGGCTCGTCCGTGAGAAGATTGTCGGACACGCTATCGCGATGGATCTTCGCGAAGGACCGCTCAAGAAAGCGCAGGAGAGCATCCGGTTCTTTCACCAGACCGAAACCATCGAAACCCGCCTCTCGGACGGCATGGACGAGCTTCACCCCGGTGAGGCCGACCGCATCGTCATCGCGGGCATGGGAGGCATCCTGATGAAAGACATCATAAAGCGAGGGAGCGCGTGCGTCCGGGAAGCCGGACAGCTCGTCTTACAGCCGCAGTCGGACCCCGAGCTCGTTAGAGCGGAAGTGTTCGCGCAGGGCTTTTCGATTACCGACGAGCGGATCTGTTTTGAAGACGGCAAATGGTACATCGCCTTCTCCGCAGAACCCGGGACGGAAGAAACCCCGTACACTGACGCGGAACTCCGCTACGGAAGAATTCTCGGAAGGCGCGGCGATCCGGTCTGCCGGGATTATCTCAAAGAAGAGCTCGGCAAGGCGGAGCGGATGCTTGAAGGACTTCTTAAGGCGGAAACCGGCAACGCAAACGAACGGATTCCCGCAATCCGTCAGCGCATCTTTGAGCTTCGGGATTTGCTTACGAATGCATCCTGCGGGGCAGAACGGGAGAATGTCACATTTTCCGCGGCACATCAAAAGAAAGGAAACGAATAACCATGGCAGATATTAATGTTACGGTCGGCGGCGTGACGCAGACTTTTCCGGAAGGCGTATCGATTGAAAGCGTTGCGAAAGAGATGGCACCGAACGGCCAGGAGCCGCTGCTTGCGAAGGTGAACGGCTCGCTTAAAGAACTGTTTAAGAGGCTGTATTCCGATTGCGAAATTGAATTTCTCGATATTAACACGGCACCCGGCTACAAGACTTACGAGCGCGGACTGATCTTTCTGATGCTTGCGGCGCTGTACCGCCTGTACGGACAGGACGAATGCAACAATCTGCGCGTCGAGCACAGCATCGGACAGGGCATCTATTGTGAAATCAACGGCCGTCTCCGGATTTCGGAGGAGTTCCTCGGAACGCTCCGGAAGGAGATGCTTGACATCTGCAAGGAAGACCGGATGATTGAGAAAAAGTCGATGAATACCGGCAACGCAATCAAACTGTTCGAGAAAGCCGGTATGGAAGATAAGGTGAAGCTCCTTTCCTACCGCATGGATTCGAAGACGAACGTGTACCTGCTGTGCGGCTACACCGATTACTTCTACGGCTACATGCCCGCGTCGACCGCCTGCCTGACGGTATTCAATCTGGTGCCGTATAACGAAGGCTTTCTGCTGATGCTTCCGGACCCTGCAAACCCGTCCGTTCCCGCGGCAATGTCCGACCGGCCGAAGCTTTATCAGACCTTGCAGGAAGCAAACCACTGGGGCAAGTCGCTTGAGGTTGACACAATCGGCGATCTGAACGAGCTGATTACCGAAGGCCGCACCGAGGAACTGATTCTCGTGCAGGAAGCGCTGATGGAGCAGAAGATTGCCGATATGGCCAAACAGATCAAGGCCGCCGGCACGAAGAAATTCGTTATGATTGCAGGCCCGTCCAGTTCCGGTAAGACGTCGTTCTCGTACCGCCTGTCGATTCAGCTGAAGGCACTCGGCTTAAAACCGCATCCGATCGGGCTTGACAACTATTACTGCAACCGCGAATTCTGCCCGAAGAACCCCGACGGTTCCTACAATTTCGAGTGTCTTGAGGCGCTTGACGTCGAGCTCTTCAACGAGCAGATGCTCCGGCTCTTAAACGGCGAACGTGTCGAGCTTCCGACCTTTAACTTCAAGACCGGCAAGCAGGAATTCCGTGGCAAATTCATGCAGCTCGGGCCGGACGACATCCTCGTGATCGAGGGTATCCACGGCCTCAATGACAAGCTGTCGTATTCGCTTCCTAAGGAAAGCAAGTATAAGATTTACATCAGCGCTCTTACCGAGCTGAATGTGGACCGCCACAACCGCATTCCGACGACCGACGGGCGTCTGCTCCGCCGGATTGTGCGGGACGCGAGAACCCGCGGCACGGAAGCAAAGGACACGATTGCGATGTGGGGCTCGGTGCGTAACGGTGAGGAGAATTACATCTTCCCGTTCCAGGAAGAAGCGGATTACATGTTCAATTCGGCATCCATCTTCGAATTTGCCGTATTGAAGCTGTACGCGGAGCCTTTGCTGTTCGGTATTCCGAAGGACTGCCCCGAGTACCTTGAGGCGAAGCGTCTTTTGAAATTCTTCAGCTATTTCCTGAACATTCCGGATGATGCGATTCCGCGCAATAGCATTTCCCGCGAATTCGTCGGCGGGAGCTGTTTCGACGTATAAAAGGCGTAGCATTTGACGCAGATACAGGATTCTTTCACGCGGGCGCGGATTACACTTGTGTAATCCACGCTTTCGTGGTATTATCAACAATCGAGTGATGCGGATGATCGCGCCGGCTCGTCCGGTGAGGAAAGTCCGGGCTGCACAGGGCAGGGTGCCGGATAACGTCCGGTGGAGGCGACTCCGAGGAAAGTGCAACAGAGAGCAGACCGCCGTCTTCGGACGGTAAGGGTGAAACGGCAGTGTAAGAGACTACCGCCTCCGCGGTAACGGGGAGGGCATTGTAAACCCCACTCGCAGCAAAACCGAACAGGAAACGATACGGCGGCCCGTCGTGTTTCCGGGTGGGTTGCGTTCCGTGTCCGGAAGGGTACGGAGGAGCTGCATGGTAACATGCAGTCAAGACAGATGATCATCGATTACAGAACCCGGCTTACAGCATCACTCATTTTTCTCTCGACAAATGTGAAAGAAGGACACAACAATGGAACTTTTCTATCGGGATACAAGAGGCGGAGACAAGGAGCTTACGGCGTCCCAGGCAATCTTACAGGGGCTTTCCGAAAGCGGCGGACTGTTCGTTCCGAAGACATTCCCGAAGCTTGATAAAAGTCTTAAGGAGCTCTCCGAAATGGATTACCGCGGAGTGGCTTACGAGGTAATGAAACTCTTCTTTACGGATTTTACGAAAGAAGAGCTTTTAGCATGCATCAACGGTGCCTACGACGCCAAATTCGACACCGAAGAGATTGCTCCCCTCGTATACGCGGACCACGCCTACTACCTCGAGTTGTTCCACGGCGCGACCATCGCTTTCAAGGATATGGCGCTTTCGATCCTGCCGCATCTTTTAACGACTTCCGCGAAGAAGAATAACCGGAAGGAGGAGATCGTCATCCTGACGGCAACCTCCGGTGATACCGGAAAGGCAGCGCTTGCCGGCTTTGCGAACGTGCCCGGTACCCGCATCATCGTGTTCTATCCGAAGCACGGAGTAAGCCGCATTCAGGAGCTGCAGATGGTTACCCAGAAGGGCGACAATACGGCCGTAATCGGCGTGACCGGCAACTTCGACGACTGCCAGACCGGCGTCAAGAAGATGTTCGGGGATAAGAAGCTCCGTGAGGATATGGCGGGGAAGGGTATGACATTTTCCTCGGCCAACTCCATCAACATCGGCCGTCTGATCCCGCAGGTTGCCTACTACGTATTCGCCTACACGAGACTGCTCGCGGACGGACGCATTCAGGAGGGCGACGCGATCAACTATGTCGTTCCGACCGGTAACTTCGGAAACATCCTCGCCTGCCTGTACGCAAAGAAGATCGGGCTTCCGGTTGCGAAGATGATCTGTGCGTCCAACGAGAACAAGGTCCTTTACGACTTCTTTAAGACCGGCACCTATGACATCCGCCGGGATTTCATTCTGACCAATTCGCCGTCCATGGATATCCTGATTTCGAGTAACCTTGAGCGGCTTATCTACCACAGCGCCGGTGACGACGCGGCGAAGAACGCTTCGTTGATGAAGCAGCTGCAGACCGAAGGCCTGTATACGATTACCGACGATATGAAGGCCGCCATGGCTGACTTCATCCCCGGATTTGCCACCGAGGCCGACACGGCGGAGGAGATCCACACGCTTTACGACCGCACCGGGTACGTGATCGACACGCACACCGCGGTTGCCTCCTCCGTATACCGCCGTTACCGCGCAGAGAGCGGCGACAACACCGAGACGGTCATCGTTTCGACCGCAAGCCCGTTCAAGTTCGCAAGAAGCGTCATGAGCGCCGTGAACGGCAAGGACGATACCCGCGATGACTTCGAAATCATTGACGATCTCGCTAAGACGGCAAATGTGACGGAGCCTCCGGCAATCACCGAAATCCGTACCTCGCCGGTACGCCATGACCGCGTGTGCGAAACCGCCGACATGCAGAAAGAAGTACGGAGCCTGTTAGGTCTTCCGGCTATGGAGGTATAATCCGTGACGGAAGCCCTTGTAAACTGGTATAATAATTCACTCGGACAGTTCCTCCCGAAGGAGCTGTTCGTGTTCTTCGTTTCAATGATTCCGCTTGTGGAACTCCGCGGCGGCGTGATAATCGCGAAGCTCCTCGGAATCAAACTTTTGAAGGCAAACCTGATCTGCATTATCGGTAACATCATTCCGATTCCCTTCATTCTGCTTTTTATTGAGAAGATTTTCGCATTCATGAAAAAGCATAATATTCTGAAGGGGTTCGTCGAGTGGTGTGAAAGGCGCGCGGAGAAGAAATCCGCGGGTGCCGAGAAAGGTTTCTTTGTATTCCTTCTGCTGTTCGTCGGCATTCCGATTCCGGGAACCGGCGCATGGATGGGATCGCTGATTGCGGCGCTGTATGATTTTGAAATCAAGAAGGCATCCGTTGCCATCTTTTTAGGAATCATTCTTGCCGCCTGTATTATGAGCGTATTCAGCTACGGCTTGCTGGAGCTGTTTGTATAGTATCATCGGAAAATGTGGGGTTAAGAAGAGAGAAGGGAGGACTCTGCCATGGTTGGTTGTCCCGGATGCGGAAGCCGGTTAGTTTTCGACATTGAGACGCAGAAGATGAAGTGCGTCTATTGCGGGCAGTATTATATGGTTTCGCAGGTATCGCCCAAGTCTAAGAACGCGGACGAAGCCATAATGGAGAACAACGAGCTGATGCAGGTGACGGTGTTCACCTGTTCACAGTGCGGCGCGGAGATTATCGCGGATACGGATGAAGCGGTGACGTGGTGCAGCTATTGCGGAAGCCCTGCGACGCTTGAAAGCAGGCTGTCGAGCATCCGCCGGCCGGATACCGTCATTCCTTTCAAAATCGGAAAGGAAGAGTGCGTGAGCCGTTACCGTGCGATTGCAAGAAAGCAGATATATGCGCCGACCGCGCTTTTAAAACAGGGCAAAGCGGAAAGCTTCCGCGGAATCTACATGCCCTTCTGGTCGTATGATTTCACAAGGGGCGGAGCGTTCCGCTTCCCCGGAACGAAAGTGGAAGTCATCGGCAATGAACAGATTACGACGAAATACATGGCGACCGGACGTCTTGACAGCCGTTATGAAGGGCTTGCGCACGACGCGTCGCTTTCGTTTGAGGACGATATCAGCGAGAAGATTGTGCCCTTCATGAGGAAGGACGCGGTCGAATTCGACGAATGCTACCTGAACGGGTTCTACGCGAATGCGGCCGACCAGAACGAGCAGGAGTACCGCCGGAAGATGCTCTCCGTCGAGGGCGACCTGATTATTTCGGAAGCGAAGAAGGAATTCTCGAACATCGGCCTTCAGGAGAAGGAAGCCAAGGCGCAGCTCTCGGACGAGAGCGCCTATCTTGTGGAGACGGAATCCTCGCTTGCGATGTATCCGGTGTGGTTCCTTTCCTACCGGCGCGGCGACCGTGTTTCCTACGGCACCGTGAACGGCCAGACCGGAAAGGTGTATGCCGATTTCCCGGCGTCGCCGTTCAAATATCTGCTGTTTTCACTGATTACGGCGGTTCCGGTTTTCCTGCTTTTAAATCTGCTGCTGACGGCCATGCCTTCGTTCGTTTTGTTCGTGGCGCTGACGTGCGGATTTGTCGTGTCGACGCTTTTCAAGAAGGAAGTGGAGGAGCTGTTCCTTAAGACGTGTCATATCCGGTATGACAATAAGTCGAAGATTAATCTGAAGACCATTCTGGGCGGAATCGGTACCGTATTCTCTTTGATTATCGTAGCTTTGGCTTATCTGATTCCGATGCTGATGACTGCCTTAGACAACTTTGATGTTGAAATCGAGATGGTCTACCTCGTCGTTGCTGCTGTCTTTATGATTATTTTTCTCGTCCGGTTCTTCGGAATGAAGGGACGTTATATGTCTCTGACCGGAATCCGGATGAATATGACCAATGCGTTGTTCCTTGCGGTGGATGCGGCAGCCATACTGATGTTTTTACTGAAACCGGCCTCGGATATGCTGTACTACGCGGTTGCCTTTGCGGCGGCGGCAGCGGTTGCATTTTCCGTAACAAGCCTGATCCACGGCTACAATCTGCTTTCGTCCCAGAAGCCGAAGCAGTTTGCGAGAAGCGGAGGTGATGACAATGCGTAAGTATCTGTTATTCCTTTGCATTCTTGCGGCAGTCCTTCTTGCCGGCTGCGGCGTGCATGAAAAGCCGGAAGAGGAGTGTAATATCACACTGATTGATGAGGTCGATTACCTGACCACTGCCGAGGAAAAGCTTCTCAGAGAGCAGATGAGTGAACTGGCGGAATACGGAAGCGTCGGCGTATATCTCGTTCGTGAGCGTTCAATGAGCGTCAAGGAATTTGCCAAGCAGGCACTCGAAAAGCAGGACGATACGGAGAGCGGGCTTGTTTTCGTGTTGTACTTTGAAAGCTACAATCACGGCGAACTCTATCTGTGGGTTGACGGCTATATCGGTGACGCAATCTCCGCCGGAAAGTGCCGAAGCATCACCGACAATGTCTACAAGGCAGCGGGCAGAGGCGCATACTATGACTGTGTGACCGATGTGCTTGACCAGTGTAAAGAGCTTTTAGAGGGCAGACGCATAGCGGAACCGATGAAGTATGCTTCGAACTTTGCGATTGCCGTGCTGCTCGGGTTAGTAATCAATTTTCTCGTGCTTCGTGCGCTGAACCGGAAGAAAGAGGTTTCGGTTGACGAGCTTACCGATGCAAACCGCGGAAGGACCAAGTTTAACGGAAGAGACGTTACGGTTGTCTCGAGAAAGGTTGTTATCATAAGCAGTTCCTCCGGCGGAGGCGGACGCGGCGGCTTCGGAGGAGGTCACGGCGGCGGCCATGGAGGCGGCCACAGATTCTAAGATAATTCACGAGGCCATATGCGGGATAATAAATCATGACAAAAAGAGCGCGGGCTCACCCGGAGGAGGATTTCGAAGGATTTAGCTCCTGAGAAATTCTCCTGCCGCGGCAGTCCGCGCGTTTTGTATGTCGTTTCTATTTTCTGCTCGCTCTCTTCCGCATCAGGGAGTCGAGAATCTTCTTACGGATCCGGAGACTCTTGGGCGTTACCTCAAGAAGCTCGTCGGTATCGATGAACTCAAGGCACTGCTCGAGACTCATCTCGACCGGAGGGGTGAGGCGGAGCGCTTCGTCCGCTGCGGAGGAACGGGTGTTGGTGAGCTGCTTCTTCTTGCAGACATTGACTTCGACGTCCTCGGCTTTGCCGTTCTGGCCGACAACCATGCCGGCGTAAACCTTCTCACCGGGGCCGATGAACAGAGCGCCGCGCTCCTGCGCGTTGAACAGGCCGTAAGTTACGGCCTCGCCGCTTTCAAACGCAATCAGGCTTCCCTGCGCACGGTAGGAGAGGTCTCCCTTATACGGCTCGTAGCCGCTGAAGATCGTATTCATAATGCCCTCGCCGTGTGTATCGGTAAGGAATTCGCCGCGGTAGCCGATCAGGCCGCGCGACGGAATCGAGAAAAGCAGTCTCGTGTGGCCGCTGCCGAACGAATTCATGCTCTTAAGCTCGCCCTTTCTTGCAGAAAGCTTCTGGATCACGTTACCGGAGAACTCGTCCGGAACGTCCACCTGGCATTCTTCCATAGGCTCCAATTTCTTGCCGTTCTCATCATAATGATAGATAACCTCAGCCTTACTTACGGCAAATTCAAAGCCTTCCCGGCGCATATTCTCAATCAATACCGACAAATGTAACTCGCCCCGGCCGGATACCTTGAAGGCTTCCGTTGTGTCGGTTTCTTCAACGCGGAGCGATACGTCGGTATTCAATTCGCGGAACAGACGCTCGCGCAGATGGCGGGAAGTAACGAACTTTCCTTCCTGACCGGCAAGCGGGCTGTCGTTTACGATGAAATTCATCGAAATCGTCGGTTCCGAAATCTTCTGGAACGGAATCGCAACCGGATTCTCGGGAGAGCAGAGCGTATCGCCGATATGGATGTCGCTGATGCCCGAGATGGCAACAATCGAGCCGACGGTCGCTTCGTTGACTTCGACTTTCTTAAGACCGTCGAACTCGTAGAGTTTACTGATCTTAACCTTACGCATCTTGTCGGGATCGTGGTGGTTCACAATCACGCATTCCTGATTGACGCGGATTGTTCCGTTGTCCACTTTGCCGACACCGATGCGGCCGACATATTCGTTATAGTCAATCGTGCTGATTAATACCTGCGTACCCGCATTCTCGTCGCCTTCGGGCGCCGGAATGTAATCGATAATCGTCTCGAAGAGGGGCTCCATGCTGACCGGCTTGTCATTTAACTCTAAGATAGCAATACCGGTTTTCGCCGAAGCGAAGACGAAAGGACACTCAAGCTGGTCCTCATCCGCATCGAGATCAATCAGAAGATCTAATACTTCGTCGATGACTTCCTTCGGTCTTGCCTCGGGGCGGTCAATCTTGTTGATGCAGCAGATGACCGGAAGCTTCAGTTCGAGTGCTTTCTTCAGTACGAACTTGGTCTGCGGCATCGGGCCTTCGAACGCGTCGACGACAAGAATAACGCCGTTTACCATCTTCAGCACGCGCTCCACCTCGCCGCCGAAATCGGCATGGCCGGGGGTGTCGATGATGTTGATTTTAATGCCCTTATAAAAGACGGCCGTATTCTTCGAAAGAATCGTGATGCCGCGTTCGCGCTCGATATCATTCGAGTCCATGACGCGCTCTTCAACGACCTGTCCGGTACGGAATACGCCGCTCTGTTTCAAAAGCTCATCGACCAGCGTTGTCTTGCCGTGGTCTACGTGAGCGATAATCGCGATATTTCTGATATCTTCCCGCTTCATAAAATCCTCCGTTCGGTGCGGTTAAACTGTTTTATTCCATTTACAACCTTTACATTGTAACATATCATTTCCGAATTGCAAGCATTTCCTTATGATTCCCGTTCCCGGGGACGGAATCTGCGGACCGGATGGGCGGATTTCTTGATTTTTTCACATATTTGCTTTATACTTGTTGACAGTTGTCCGTTTGATTTTTTTATTGCAAGGAGATAATTCTATGGCACATTTCACAGGTACGTTTTTCTCGAAAATGTTAAGCCGGCCGGTGCATTTCACGGCGGTTTTAAGTAACGATAACGCATTCGGCACGGAGAACAACCCGCACTATAAAAGACCCGCGAAGTCGGTATACCTTCTGCACGGCTTCAGCGGCTGCGATTCGGACTGGTTCGTGAACGCGCCGCTCGGGGAGATTGCGAACCGTTTCAACGTCAATTTCTTCATGCCGAACGGCGATAACAATTTCTATCTTGATCAGCCGCAGACCGGCTGCAAATATGCAAGCTATGTCGGTAAGGAGTTTGTGGACTATACAAGAAAGACATTCGGTCTTTCCGACCGCTGTGAAGACACATATATCGGCGGCCTTTCGATGGGAGGCTTCGGCGCGCTCCACACCGGTTTTCTCTTTCCGGAGACGTTCGGCAAGATTATCGCGCTTTCGTCTGCTTTGATCCAGAACGGGCTGTCCTTTTTTACGCCTGACATGCCGAACGGAATGGCAAACTATGAATACTATGCATGGGTATTCGGCGATCTGAAGACGGCTGCGCAGACCGACGCAAACCCCGAAGTGCTTGTCCGGAAACTGAAGGAGAGCGGAGCGAAGATTCCGGAGGTCTTCATGGCCTGCGGAACCGAAGATTTCCTGATTCAGCCGAACCGGGATTTCAAGGCGTTTCTTGACTCGATCGGCGTTCCCGTCACATTTGTCACCGCGCCGGGCGTACATGATTTCAACTTCTGGCGCACACACCTTGTGACCGGTCTTACGTGGGCGCTTGAGCCGGAGAACTTCAAAGCTTAAGAGCAGGTTTTTTGTTTATTCTTCCGCAAAACCTTTATTTGACAGAATCCGCGGAAAATGGTAAAATGGCAGGAAGATTGGGATTTTGTTTTCTATCGCGAATTGGAGGTGTTTTCCATGTCAATCTTTAAAGGATCCGCAGTTGCGATTATCACGCCGTTCAACAATGACGGAAGCGTGAATTTTGAACAGTTCGGAGCATTGATCGATTATCAGATTAACCATAAGACCGACGCCATCGTTGTCATGGGTACAACGGGCGAGGCTTCGACGCTTACGCACGAGGAGCACATCGAGTGCATCCGTTTCTGCTGCGAGAAGGTTGCCGGGCGCGTTCCGGTTATTGCCGGTACCGGGTCCAACTGTACCGAGACCGCAATCTACCTGACCGAAGAGGCAGACAAGGCCGGTGCGGACGCGATGCTTTGCGTGACGCCTTATTACAACAAGGCGACGCAGAAGGGGTTGATTGCGCATTTTACGGCGATTGCCAATGCAACGGCGAAGCCGATTATTCTCTATAACATTCCGGGACGTACCGGCTGCAAGATGGCACCGGCAACCGTTGCCGAGCTTTATAAGACGGTTCCGAACATCGTCGGTGTGAAGGACGCGACCGGTGACTTCAGCGAGATGGCGAAGCTGATGAGCCTTGTGGATGAGAACTTCGAGCTCTATTCCGGAAACGATGACCAGATTATTCCGGTGCTTTCGCTCGGCGGAAGCGGCGTAATCTCCGTATTGTCGCATTGCGCTCCCGAGGACACGCACGAGATGGTTGCAAGCTTCCTGCGCGGCGACGTCAAGAAGGCGAGAGAGCTGCAGCTTAAGTATATTCCGCTGATTAAGGCTTTATTCTGCGAAGTAAATCCGATTCCCGTGAAGGCAGCCTGCCAGATGATGGGCTTCTGCAACGGCGTCGTCCGTGCCCCGCTTACCGAGATGGAGCCGGACAACCAGGTGGTTCTCTGGAACGAGCTTAAGAAGCTCGGAATCGTAACTGAGGAGTAATGCCATGACACGGATTATTATGCGCGGCTGTAACGGTCATATGGGACGCGTTATCGCCGACCTTGTGAAAGAGGATAAGGATGCGGAGATTGTTGCCGGAATCGATCTGACCGGACAGTCAGACCGTCCGTTCCCGGTTTACGGAAGCCTTTCCGAAGTGAAGGAAGAAGCGGACGTGCTGATTGACTTCACATCGCCGAAGCTTCTGACCGAGCTGCTTACCGACGCGAAGGCGAAGGGAATGCCGCTTGTGCTTTGCTCGACCGGCTATGCGGCAGAGCAGATTGACGAAATCCGGGAAGCTTCGAAGGACCTTGCAATTCTTCGTTCCGCCAACATGTCGCTCGGCGTGAATGTTCTGTTCAAGCTTGTTAAGGCCGCTGCCGCAGTGCTTGCGCAGGAGGGCTTTGACATCGATATCGTGGAGCGTCATCACCGCCTGAAACTGGATGCACCGAGCGGAACCGCGCTTGCGATTGCGGATGCGATTTCCGAGGCGCTTCCGGAGCCTTACGAATATGTTTACGACCGTTCCCAAAGACGCATGCAGCGTCCGAAGAACGAAATCGGAATCTCCGCCGTGCGCGGCGGTTCGATTGTCGGCGAACACGAGGTAATCTTCGCGGGAACCGACGAAGTGATTGAAATCAAACATACCGCTTATTCGAAAGCAATCTTCGGCAAAGGAGCCGTTGCGGCGGCGAAATTCCTTGCCGGCAGGGCGCCCGGCATGTACACCATGCAGGACACCGTAGGAGAAGAATAAGAGAGAGGGGCCGTCGAATCCCGACAGCCCCTTCTTTCAGTATAAACGGAGTATCTTATGATTGAAGTGAAAAACCTGGTAAAGCGTTACGGGGATTTCGCCGCGGTCGATGATTTGTCATTTACCGTGAATGACGGCGAGATTCTCGGATTCCTCGGCCCGAACGGCGCCGGCAAATCCACCACCATGAACATGATTACCGGATACATCTCCGCCACCGAGGGAGACGTGTTCATCGAAGGACATAACATGTTCGAAGAGCCGGAGAAGGCGAAGCAGTGCATCGGTTACCTGCCGGAGATTCCGCCGGTTTATCCGGATATGCGCGTGCGCGAGTATCTGAATTTCGTCGCAAGCCTCAGAAAGGTTCCGCGGAAGGACCGCAAAGCGGAAGTGGACCGCGTGATGGACCTTGCCCGCGTGGATCATATGCAGAAGAAGCTGATCAAGCACCTGAGCAAAGGTTACCGGCAGCGTGTCGGCATGGCGCAGGCGCTTCTCGGAAGCCCGAAGGTGATCATTCTCGACGAGCCGACGGTCGGTCTCGATCCGATGCAGATTTCGTGGATGCGTGAGTTTATAAGAAGCCTTGCCAAGGAGCACACCGTTATCCTCAGTTCGCATATCCTGTTCGAAGTGAACGCCGTATGCGACCGCGTGCTGATTATCAATCACGGCAAGAAGATCATTCTCGATACGCCTGAGCAGGTAATCCGCACCATCGGCGGAACGGACGGCATCTATGTCGCCGCGAAAACGACGAAGGAGAACCTTACGAGGATTCTCGGCACCGTGGAAGGAATCGTCAGCGTCCGTGAAGAACGCGATCCGGACGAAACCTCGGCAGCATGCTCCGTATTCCCGAAGGAGAACGCGGACATCCGCGAGAGCATCTTCAATGCTTTCTCGAAGGAAGGCGTGCCGATTCTCGAGATGCGTTCCGAAACCAAAACGCTTGAGGAAGTGTTCATCGCACTTACCGGAGAGGAGGAAGAATGATTGCCATTTACAAGAAAGAAATCCGGCAGGCATTCAGTTCCATCTTCGGATACATGTTCCTTGCGTTTTTGCTTGCTTTAATCGGTTTCTATGTATATCAGTTCAACCTGAAGATGGAATACGCAAGCTTTGCCTATCCGTTAAGCAGCGTGACGATCTTCTTCCTGCTGCTCGTTCCGATGCTTACGATGCGTACGCTTTCGGAAGAGAAGCGCCAGAAAACCGACCAGCTGATTTTCACGTCGCCGGTCAGCATCCCGCGCATTATTCTCGGGAAGTACCTTGCGCTCGTGACGATTCTGTTCATCGCGGTCGTCATCATTTCGGCATATCCGCCGGTTCTTGCGAAGTACGGCAACGTGAACATGAAGATTGCGTACAGCAACATCGCGGCATTTTTCCTTCTCGGATGCGCTTACTTCGCCATCGGCATGTTCATATCCGCCCTGACGGAGAGCCAGATTGTAGCGGCAATCTTAACATTTATCGTCATTCTCCTGACGCTTCTTGCAGACGCGCTCAAGGACCGGATTCCGTCCGACCATGCGATTTCGTTCCTTGTAATCTGGGTACTGATTCTGATTCTCGGAATCATCGTGTTCTTCATGATGAAGAGCATTGCCGTCGCGGTGGCGGTCTTCTTGGTGTGCGGTGCGGCAAATGCCATCGTTTATTTCGCCGTGAACGAGGAACTGTTCGACGGTCTTTTAACAAAGATTCTCGGCTGGATTTCGTTGATTTCGCGGTTTGAGAACTTCCGCTACGGTCTTTTCGACGGCGCTGCGTACGTTTATTATCTGAGTATTATCTTCCTTTTTGTGTTCCTGACGGTTCAGGCCATCAAAAAGCGGAGATGGAGCTAGGAGGTGCCGAAGATGAAGAATGCGTTTTCAAGCCGTAAATTCAAAGGCGGCGCCTATACGACAATCCTTTCCGTCATCGTCATCTTCCTCGTGCTGATGGTGAACCTGGTGGTATCCGGACTGACACGGACCAAAGATCTGACGGGACTTCAGAAGTATTCACTGCATGACGCAACGAAGGAGTTTCTCAATTCCTATGACGTGCCGATTGACCTTTACTATGTCTGTACCGTCGGCGAAGAGAATAAGGTGATTGCCAAGACGGTTGAGAACTTCGCCGCACAGGGCAGGAACATCAACCTGATTCAGAAGGACCCTAAGCTGTATCCGGCCTTCGTGTTCCAGTATACCGGCGGGGAAAAGCAGATTGACAACAACAGCATCATACTTGTCCGGCACGACGATGACAGCCGGTATGTATATATCGAGTATGAGCTGATGTGCCTTTACTATGTGAACCAGAAGGATCTGACCAACATTACGAAGGAGCTTGCCGGTTACAACGCCGAAGCGGAGATCATGAAGGGTCTCGTGAAGCTTTCCGATGAGCAGAACTCCGTTGTTTATGTTGCGACCGGACACGGCGAGCAGATGATTTCGGACGGCAGGGTTTCGGACAGTATCGAAAGCGTCCTGACACTGAACTCCTATACCGTCCGCTATGTGGATCTGAAGAAGAAACCGGTTCCCTCGGACTGTGACGCGCTGCTGATTCTCGGCGCGCGGGATGACCTTTCGGAAGAGGAATGCACCGCCGTCAAGAATTATATGACGGCAGGCGGCCGCGTGATGTGGTTTTTGACATTTGAAACGACGGAACGCCCGAACATGCAGGCGCTGCTTAAGTATTACGGACTGAACCTTGAAGAAGGCATGCTCTGTGAACGGGACACGAACTATACGACCGGAGAGAATCCGGAGAACGTTCTTGCGCAGTACGGCAAGAAGAATACCGCATGGTACTACGGCGTCGGTCTTACGAAACTGCCGTCCGTCCGGGATTCGCTCAGTGTGAATGTGGTTGCGGCCTCGTCCTCTACGTCTTATCTGACGCCGGACCTTAAGGACAGAGCCTATAAGAGCGGCTACCAGACCGGTTCGTTCCCGCTGCTTACCGCCGTTACCGACACCTATCAGGAAAATACCGGCAAGATGTATATCTTCAACACCCAGTATTTCCTCCGCAATGACGTTTTCATGGCGGGCGTTTCCTATGCAAACTCCGAAGTGTTCATCAAATATCTGGGCGATTTGTGCAACAAGCAGAGCAATATCTCCGTTCCTTCCATTTCCAACTATGAGGAAGCCCTGAAACTGACAACGCATCAGAAAAATGTTCTTCTGGTTGTGCTGGTCGGCATCATTCCGGGACTGATTCTTCTGGCGGGAATCGTGGTGGTATTTCTGAGGAGAAGGTAATCCATGAATAAAAAGAACATAATCCTGGCCGCCGCGCTCGGCGTTCTGGCGGTTGCGCTTCTTGCGGTATATCTGATTGTATCCCGCAAGCCTGCCAAACAGGAGGAAAATGATACGAACTATTTTGCAATTCGTAAGATTGATACCGAACAGGTAGACCGGCTTATGCTGAAAACCGAACAGTTTGAGGGATTGTTTCTGCTGAAGGGAGACCAGTGGATTTACGAGGAAGAAGATATCTTCCCGGTCAAGCAGGCCTCGGTCAACATGATCCTGTCCGTCATCGTATCCAATCTGAATGCGTTTGAAAAACTGAATAATCCGTCGGATATCGCGGACTACGGGCTTGCGGATCCGACTGCGGTTTTGAAGGTTTATTCCGGAGAAACATGCCTCTTAGAGCTCCGCGTCGGAATCCGTGTTCCCACGCAGAACCGTTATTACGCGATGGTGGACGGAGACGATTCGGTTTATGTCGTTTCGGACAACTACTATACATACCTCGCCAAGAGCCGCACGGATTTCCTCGAAAGCGTACAACTTCCGACGATTGAAGAGTGGACGCTGCTTCGGGAGATTACGATTACCGAAGGGGAGAACGTCACATTTCACGCAATTCATGACGAGAATAACCCTTACGATTATTCCGGCGTGAATCTGTTCAACTGGTATATTAAGGAGCCTCTGAACGGCTTCTGCAACGCGGATCTGAACGGCGACGCCTGGTACGAAATGCTGCAGCGTTACCTGCATGTGACGTACGACAAACCGGTTGCCTACCGGCCGGCCAATCTTGCAACGTACGGGCTTAACAATTCGCATAC